>JBKJWJ010000090.1:0-3800 GCA_046716905.1 Gaiellaceae bacterium | reverse complement strand
GCGGTCACGAACCGGATGAACGCGCGGTGCGTGTAGAGCGTGTCGCCGTCGCTCCGGTAGAGCTGTTCGGAATAGACGCCGAGGCGCATCGCGGCCTAGCGGCGGACGAGGTCCCGGATGCGCTTGGCAAGCGGGCGTCCATACGTCCAGGCCGTACGGTCGACGAGTCCGCGAAACGACGGGGCGAACGCCTGGACGAGACTCCGCTGGTGCTGCCCCTGGGCCCACTCAAGCTTGAACGCCTCCTCGGCGCCGAGAAACTCATAGCGCGTGGCGTCGCCGTCGAAGGCCCAGGCGATCACGTCCTGGAGCAACAGCGTCCCGGGCGCGAGCTTCCGGTACTCCTCGTCGAAGCCGCCCTTCAGCTGTGAGACCACGCCGCCGTATTCGACGAGGTACTGGAACGCGATGGCGCGCCCGTCGAGGCGAAGGAAAGCGAGACGAAGCCAGCCGTTCTCAGCGTTCCAGCGGGCGAGTTCAGTGTAGAAGCGCAGGGTCTCCTCCTGGGAGATGATCGCCGTCCCGGCCTGGGCCTTCCATCCGGAGGCCTCGACCCGGAATCCCTCCTCGAGCAGCCGGTCGAGCCCTTCGCTGCCGTCGCTGACCTCGAAGACAAGCTCCCCTTGCTCGCTCAGACGGCGTCGGCGCCGCCGGGTCTCCGACATGACGTGCCGATCCAATGAGCGCTCGTAGGCCTCTCGGTCGCCGTCCGTAGGGACGAACGGCGGCTGCTCGAGTGTCCTCTCGAGTACGCGGAAGCCTCTGCGCTCCGCCACCTCCCGGCAGCTGTCGGCGTCCCGCTGGTCGACGAACCCGAAGGTGATCCGGTGGCGGTTGGTTGCGTAAACCGCCTCGAGGAGCGCTGTCCTCGTTTCGTCGTCCTCTGCCGTGAGTCGGAAGTCAGGCGTGTGCCAGTTGGTGGGCGAGGACAGTGTGCCGCCGCGGCTGACGAGCGGCGCGATCGCGGCGAGGGCGTTCTCCCGGCGGAGCGCGATGATGTGAAGGTCGCCGTTTCCGAAGGCTCGCCACCACGCCGCCATCCAGCCTGCCCGAAGCCAAGGAGGTGCGCCAGTTCGCTCTGCGAGTTCGTCCCACCCGCCTGCCACCGGCTCGATTGCGTTGTAGGTTTCGACGTCCACCGGGCCCCGACGCTCGAAGTTTCGAGCGGCTCCGCAGCAGTGTACGAGAAGCAGCCGATGGCCCCTTGCATGATCGGAAGTGGTGCACGATGAGAAAGCCCCAGATTTCCGTCTCGCCGCCGCTGCCGCTCGGGGTGTATGCGCGCCGCCCCTCGACTGAACTGCCGTTCCCGTTCGACCGGAGCGACACCGTGCTCTTCGCGCGCGCGCGCCATGGGCTGTGGCAGGGCGTGTACGCGTTGGGCCTCCAACCCGGCGACGAAGTCCTTGTGCCGGCATACCACCACGGTTCGGGCATCGAGGCGCTCCTGCGAGCCGGACTCGTCCTGAGGTACTACGGGCTCGGCCCGACCCTCGAGCCTGACGCGGACGAGCTCGATTCGTTGCTCAACCCGCACGTTCGCGCGCTCCACTTGATCCATTACCTCGGATTTCCGCAGGACGGAGCGCGTTGGCGCGCGTGGTGCGATGAGAGGCGTCTCCTCCTCCTCGAAGACGCGGCTCAGGCTTGGCTCTCGTCCGACTCGGCCGGGCCGGTGGGCTCCCATGGCGATTTGGCGATCTTCTGCATCTACAAGACGATCGGTGTTCCCGACGGGGGAGCGCTGGTCGTGCGGACGGCCGCGCCCCGCCCCGAGACGGTCTCGCCAATCGGCTTCGTGGCGCTCGCGAAGTGCCACGCGCTGTGGGCGATGCAGCGGTCGCGCGCGTTTGCGGCGGCCGTGGCGGCTGCGCGGTCGAACGGTGTGTACATACCGGAGGAGGACTTCGCTCTCGGCGATCCGGGGAGCGCGCCTACAGCATCCACATTGCGCGTCCTTCCGCGGCTGGTCGACCGGCACATCGCCCTCAAGCGGCGAGCCAACTACGAGCGCCTGCTCGACGTGCTGGGAAGTCGCGTTCCGCCACCGTTCGACCAGCTGCCGGAGGGTTCGTCGCCGTTCGCGCTCCCGGTCGAGACCGACGACAAGGGGCGGCTGCTCGACCGGCTGGCCGAGCACGGAATCGAGGGCCTCGATTTTTGGTCGGTTCCGCACCCGTCGCTCGAGGTCGACCGCTTCCCCGAGATCCGGGACCGGCGCACGCGGACGGTCGCCCTGCCCGTGCATCAGGAGCTGCGGCTTACGGACTTGGAGCGGATCGCCGCAGCGGCGGTCGAGCGATCCTCGAGGCGGAAGCGCCCGGCCGTGCGGCTGGAGCCGATCGGGACGTTCGAGGAGGTCGCCGACCAGTGGGACGAGCTCGCGCTTCTGAGCGGCAACGTCTTTGCGACACGCGAGTGGCTCTCGCTGTGGTGGGAGCACTTCGGCCGAGCGAAGCGACTTCACCTGACCGGCTGCCTTGACGCCGACGGCAGGCTCGTGGCCATCCTCCCGATCTACCTTTGGGACGCCCGGGGCCTGCGGGTCTTCCGACTTCTGGGCCACGGGACCGCAGATCAGCTCGGCCCGATCTGCGCCCCCGAGGACCGGCGGATCGCGGCGGCGGGACTTAGGCTTCTGTTGGGCGAGATCCAGGTCGGCTGGGACTTCTTCCTCGGCGAGCTGCTCCCGGGGCATGAGGCGTGGAGCAGCCTGGTCGGCGGGCGGACCGTCGCCCGCGACGGGTACCCGGTGCTCCGGTTCCAACACGACACATGGGCCGACTTCCTCGCCTCGAAAAGCGGCCGTTTCCGAAAGGAGCTGGGCCGAATTGAGCGGCGGCTCAGCGAGGCCTACGAGGTCCGGATTCGGCTGGCCGACGACGCCGACCGGTTCGAGGAGGATCTCGACATGCTATTCGCGCTCCATCGGATGCAGTGGACGGACGACGAGTCGCCCTTTGGCGCAAACGAGCGGTTCCACCGCCAGCTCGCCGCCGAGGCGTTCCGGCGCGGCTGGCTTTATCTCTGGTTTGCGGAGCTCGACGGCCAGCCCGTCGCGGCCGAGTACACGTTCCGTTTCGCCGGCGCGCAGCACCACTACCAGGGCGGTCGCCATCCGGCGTGGGATCGAGCGTCGGTCGGAACACATCTGTTCGCCTGCAGCGTCCGGGAGGCGTTCGAGGCGGGACTCAGGGAATGCCGCTTCCTCCGAGGCCGCGAGACCTACAAGTACCGGTTCGCGAACGAGGATCCCGAGCTCGAGACCGTAGGCATCGCCCGGGGCACGATGGCGGACGCTGCGCTCATGGCCATGCTCGCGCTCCGCGGGTGGCACGACATCGGGCGTCTGCGGAGGATGCTGGTGCCATGAGCCCGAAGCTCGGGCGGCTCGACCCGTTCCTCGTCAACGTGGCCATGACCTTTGGGACGTACGTCGCGGCCGCCTTCGTCTCGCTCGCCAACCTGTTCGTGATCGCCCGGGAGCTCGGCCCGGTGGGGCGCGGAGAGATTGTTTTCCTGATCACGGTGGCGACCATCGCCGGCCACCTGGGCGCGCTCTCTGTCCAGGAGGCGAACGCCAATCTCGCCGGCACCGAGCCCGGCTTGCGCCGCAGCCTGGCGACCAACTCGATCGTCCTCGCCGTGCTCTGTGGCGCCCTGGGCGCCGCCATCGTCGCCGGGCTCGTGTGGCTGTTCCCGGCTGTGGGCGGAGACGTACCGGCCCTTCTTCTCTGGACCGCGCTCGCCTCGATCCCGCTCGTGATCCTCAGGCTTTACCTTCACTTCCTCGCCCAGGC
>JBKJWJ010000089.1:0-7001 GCA_046716905.1 Gaiellaceae bacterium | reverse complement strand
GAGGCCGGCGCCGCGATCCTGCTCGGGAACACCTACCACTTGCACTTCCGGCCGGGAGACGAGCTGATCGCCGAGCTCGGCGGCCTGCACTCGTTCATGGGCTGGGGCGGATCGATCCTCACGGATTCGGGCGGTTTCCAGGTCTTTTCCCTTCGAGATACGCTTCTTGCAGTCGACGACGAAGGGGTCACGTTTCGCTCGGTCTACGACGGTTCGCCCGCCCGCTTCACGCCCGAGTCCGTGGCCCGGATCCAGGCGAACCTCGGATCCGACATCGCGATGTGCCTCGACGTGTGCCCGCCGGCCGGCGTGCCGCGCGCTGAGCTCGAGGAAGCCGTTCGCCGCACTGCCCTCTGGGCGCAGCGCCAGCGCGAGTCCGACCGGGCTGAGGGCCAGCTCGTGTTCGGGATCACCCAGGGGGCCTCCGACCCCGAGCTTCGCCGCCGCTCGATCGAGCAGATCACCGGCCTGGACTTCGACGGCTACGCGCTCGGCGGCCTCTCTGTCGGCGAGCCGAGGGAGCTCACGCTCGACGCGACCGCCTGGGCGGCGCCGCTCCTGCCCTCCGAGAAGCCGCGTTACTTCATGGGGATCGGCGACGCCGCCGGGATCCTCGAGGTAATCGAGCGGGGGATCGACATGTTCGACTGCGTCCTCCCGACGAGAACGGCGCGCACCGGCTCGGCGCTCACGTGGGAAGGACGCCTGAACTTGAGGAACGCGCAGTTCGCGCGCGACGACCGCCCGCTCGACGCGGACTGCGCCTGTCCCGCATGCGCGCGTTTCTCTCGCGCGTACGTCCGCCATCTCCTCAACCAGAGGGAGGTACTCGGGCTGCGTCTGCTGAGCGTCCACAACCTCCGCTTCGTCCTCGACGTCACAGCCGGTGCAAGGGCTGCGATCAAGCGGGGCGAATTGGCATCCTTCAAGGCGGGCGCGCTGGAGCGCCTCGGCACGCAACTCGACAGGACGGAGGCAGGATGGACGCGGGACCGCTGATCTTCTTCGCCGCGATGGCGGCAATCTTCTGGTTCCTCCTCATCCGGCCGCAGCGGCAGCGACGGGTCGCGCACAAGTCGATGGTGTCCGGTCTCGGGCCGGGCGACGAGGTGGTCACAGCTGGAGGGGTCTTCGGCCGGGTCCGGACGATCGCCGAAGGCCACATCGTCCTCGAGATCGCACCGGGAACCGAGATCAAGCTCGCGAAGGATGCTGTGGCGAACCTCGTGCCCAAGGACGAGCCGGCCGGCGACGAGCCCCGTCCTGCCGCCGAGGAACACGGGCCGGGCGGCTGAGGCGGCGCTTGCGACGCCGCACTACAGCACGGTCGGCTTTGCCGACCGTGCGGCTATTCTAAGGGGTCGCGGTGGCAACCAGGCGCGGAAATCTCACTCTGCTCGGCCTTGTTCTGGCGATGCTCGTCGGCGTCGCGCTGCTCGCTGTCCCGCAGTCGCCGATCAACCGCGACATCAAGCTTGGCCTCGACCTCCAGGGTGGCGTCGAGCTCGTGCTTCGCGCGGTGCCTCCCAAGGGGGAGTCGGTCACGGACGAGAACCTCGATCTCGCGGTCGAGGTGATCCGGAACCGGGTCGACGCCCTCGGCGTCGCGGAACCGGAGATCCGCCAGCAGGGCGAGGACCAGATCTCGGTGCAGCTCCCCGGGATCAAGGACACCGGCGAAGCGGTGAAGCTGATCGGAACCACAGCTCAGCTCTGGCTTTTCGACGTCAACGAGAACACTCTCGATCCGACCCGGGATCCGAACGGGTTTGCCGTCCCCTCCGAGAACCAGTTCCAGCTCCTGAAGGAGCTACAGCCCCGCACGAAGAGAGGCACGCCGCCGGAGTACTTCCTCGTCGATCCGAAGACCAAAAAGGTTCTTGCCGGCCCTGAGGACACCCAGGAGCGGGTCCGGCGCGCCTACCGCACGGCGAACGAGGGCAAGGCCGTTCCCAAGGGTGCGAAAGCCTGGGGAGTCCCGGAGGGCACGATCATCCTGACCTGCGGGACGACCGAGCGCTACTGCCCCGGCGTGAACGCCGCCCCGCCGCAGCAGGACTACTTCTACCTCTTCAAGTTCGACCCGCAGGACAAGAAAGACCCCGCTCCCGAGATGACGGGTTCGGACCTCAAGCTCGACGGAACCCGCCAGGACTTCAGCGGGACCGAGGGCGCGATCGTCCTCATGGAGTTCACCGACGCCGGCGGCGACAAGTTCCACGACATCACGCGTGAGATCGCCCAGCGCGGACAGCTCCTCTCGGGACAGATCGGAGACGAACAGGCGCTCCAGGGCTTCGCGATCGTGCTCGACCGCAGGATCAAGTCGGCGCCGACGATCGACTGGAAGGCGAACCCGGACGGTATCGCCGGCGGGTCGGCCGAGATCACCGGCATCGGCGACGCCGGGGAGGCGAAGGATCTCGCGCTCGTCCTCAGGAGCGGCGCGCTTCCCTACGAGTTCGAGCAGGTCGACTTCACCGAAGTCTCCGCGACCCTCGGTAAGGACTCGCTCCGCGAGGCGATCGTCGCTTCGCTGATCGGCCTCGCGGTCGTCGCGCTCTTCCTGCTCCTCGTCTACCGCTTCCTCGGCGTCGTCGCAATCATCGGCCTCGCGCTGAACGCCGTCTTCCTCTACGCGGTGATGGTGCTCTTCGAGGTCACGCTGACCCTCCCGGGCTTCGCCGGAATGATCCTCGCGATCGGGGTCGCGGCCGACGCGAACATCGTCATCTTCGAACGCATCAAGGAGGAGGCCGGCGCCAAGAAGTCGGTCCGTGCCGCGATCTCGTCCGGCTACCGCAAGGGCTTCGCCACGATCATCGACGCGAACGTCGTTACCGCGATCACCGCGCTGATCCTGTTTGCGGTCGCGACGGGCGGCGTGCGCGGGTTCGCGTTCCTGCTCCTCCTCGGCACTGTCATCTCGATCTTCACGGCGGTCTTCGCGACCCGGGCACTGCTCGGGATGCTCGCCGGCTTCCGCTGGTTCGACAACCCGAAGTTCATGGGCGCCGAGCAGCAGACGATGGCGCGCTGGCAGATGTTCGACGCCGTCGGCAAGCGCCGGATCTGGTTCTCGGTTGCGGGTCTGCTCATCGCCGCCTCGATCGGGTCGCTCATCTTCAATGGCCTGAATCTCGGGATCGACTTCCGTGGCGGCACGGAGATGACGTTCGTGTCGCAGCGCCCCGTCGAAACCGCGGACGTGCAGGAGGAGGTGGCGAAGCTCGGCCAGGCCGATGCCGTCATCCAGGGGCGTGGGGAGGAGGCGGCAGCGGGCGGATTCCGGGAGTTCACCGTCCGGGCGGAGCCGCTCAAGCCAGCCGAGGTGCAGGAGATCACCGGGGTGATGGTGGACCGGTTCGACGCCCAGCCGCGCGGGGCGCGCAACGTCTCGGCGAGCTTCTCGGAGCAGATCCTGCGCGGGGCGATCTACGCGATCCTCATCTCCTTCGTCCTGATCACGATCTTCATCTCGCTCCGCTTCCAGTGGCGGTTCGCGGTGCCGATCCTGCGGACGATCGTGAACGACGGCCTGATTGCGATCGGCATCTACTCGTTCGCGGGGAAGGAGGTGAGCGCGGCGACCGTAGCCGCATTCCTGACCATCATCGGGTACTCGATCTACGACACGATCATCATCTTCGACCGCGTGCGCGAGAACCTGCCGATCATGCGGCGCTCGTCGATCAAGGAGATCATCAACACGTCGCTCTGGGAGACCGTCCGCCGGTCACTGGCGACGACGATCATTACGCTGCTGCCCGTCGGTGCCCTCTTCCTGTTCGGCGGCGAGGTGCTCAAGGATTTCGCGTTCGCGATCCTCGTCGGTATCTCGATCAGCGCGTTCTCGACGATCTTCATCGCAGCGCCGTTCCTGGCAGTGCTGCTCGAGCGTGCACCCGAGTACAAGGGCCGGCGGAGCCTCGACGGGCCGGTCCAGCGCCCGCTCGACGGGAAGCAGCCGGTTGCCGTTGCCATCGAACAGGTTGACGGAGACGGAGACGAAGAGGCAGCCGTCGAGCTTCCGGCACCCGTCCCTGCTCCCGGCCCGGTGACCGCGACCCCGGCGGCCTCCGACGCCTCCAAGCGGGAGCGCCGGCGCCAGCGCCGCGCTCGCCCACATGGCCGAGCCCGATAACAACGGCGCCGTTCGCGACCTGCTCGAGCGCATCGCCTTTGCCGCGGTCGGCGCGGTCGCGCTGACGGCGGAGCGGGCCGACGCACTCGCCGAGGAGCTGGCCGACCGGGGCCTTGGGAAGCGCGAGGACGCCAGGGCGCTGATCGACGACGTTTCCGCCCGTTGGCGTGGCGATGCGACCCGTTTCGGGGAGAAAGCGGGGGCCACCCTCGACGGTCTCTTCCGCGAGCTGGGACTCGTCACGAAGGACGACGTCGAGGAGCTGGAGCTCAAGCTCGCGCAGCTGGAGCACCGGCTGCGTTTGCTGGAGGAGCCGCCCCCAAGGGATTCCTCGACGTAGCGGCTCAGCCGGTAACGAAAGCCGTGCCTCTGCCGGCTGCAAAGCGGCGCCAGGATAGAGCCTCAAGTCGCGC
Organism: Gaiellaceae bacterium; assembly: GCA_046716905.1. Taxonomy (GTDB): domain Bacteria; phylum Actinomycetota; class Thermoleophilia; order Gaiellales; family Gaiellaceae; genus JACDAN01. The sequence continues at coordinate 2,444 of JBKJWJ010000089.1, read as the reverse complement.
CCATATCGGCGGATATGAACGCGACCTGAGTCCGTACCCTGTCTTGCTTTTCGCGCGGCAGAGACGCGGCCACGTCACCGGCTGAGCCGCGTGCAACACTGATTCAATGGCAAAGGCGCCTCCGCGCAGCCTGGGGCGCATCTCCGAGATCGCCCAGGTGGCTGTTCGCCACGGGTTCGGCTACTTCTTCCACCGCAACCGGCTGACGGATCTCCTGCCGGGAAACGGCGACGGCCCGGACGAAGAGCTCGCCGGCTCGGGCTCTGAGCGTGGCCGTCACCTGCGGGAGCTGCTCGACGAGCTCGGCCCGACCTTCGTCAAGTTCGGCCAGCTGCTCTCGATGCGGCCCGATGTCCTGCCCCCGGACATCATCGTCGAGCTCCGGGGACTCCAGGACGACGTCACTCCCTTCTCGTTCGAAGAAGCCGAGGAAGTCATTCGCGCCGATCTCGGGCAGCCGCTCGAGCGCCTCTTCCGCGAGTTCGACCCGGTTCCGATCGCCGCCGCCTCGATCGGCCAGGTGCATGCCGCAGTCCTCCCGAACGGCCGCCGTGTCGCGGTCAAGGTGCAGCGGCCGGGTGCCCCGCGCCAGATCGAGGCCGACCTGAACCTGATGTACCAGGCGGCTCGCCTGGCGAAGGAACGGGTTCGCGCGCTCGACTTCATCGACGCGAAAGGGCTCGTGGACGAGTTCGCGCGCTCCATCCGCCAGGAGCTCGACTACCGGCTCGAGGCGCGGAACGCGGAGACCTTCCGCAAGAACTTCGCGGGCCACCCGCACGTCAAGGTTCCTCGCGTCTTCTGGACCTACACGCGGCCTCGTGTGCTGACCCTCGAGTTCGTCGACGGCACACAACTCGCGGACGTCGACGCGCTGGGGTACACGCCGGACGAGCACCGGAGACTTGCTCACGTGCTCGCCGAGGCGTGGATGACCATGATCTTCCGCCACGGGTTCTTCCATGCAGACCCGCATCCGGCGAACATCCTCGTGCTGGCGCCCGACCAGATCGGCCTCGTCGATTTCGGAATCGCCGGGCGACTGACCGACGAAGACGTGTCCAAGGCGACGCGGCTGTTCATCGACGTCGCGAACGAGAATGTCGAAGGGCTGCCGCGGCGGCTCGGCGATCTGGGAGTCCGGTACCCGAAGGACCGGGAGGAGGAGTTCGTCGCCGAGCTCCGCGAGCTCTTCTACCGCTACTACGGCTCAACGCTCCAGGAGATCGACCCGATGCAGGTCGTCAAGGAGGTCTTCTCGGTCATCTATCGCCTCAACCTGCGGCTACCGACCCGGTTCATCCTCCTCGACCGCGCGATCGCGACACTCGGGTCGGTCAGCGTCGAGCTGTCGCCCGACTTCAACGTCTTCGAGGTCGCACGGCCCTACGCGCGGAGCCTGATGCTCGGCCGCTATACGCCGGCGCGAATCGCGTCGCGAGCGCGGAGGGAGAGCTGGAACCTCGCGCGCATCGCAGCCGAGGTTCCGTACCAGCTCCACGACGTCCTGGAACAAGTCCGGGACGGCCAGATCGAGGTCGGTTTCGTCCACAAAGGGCTCGACGAGTTCATGCACCGCATGGACGTCGTCTTCAACCGTCTCGTGATGGCGCTCGTCGTCGCCGGAGGGCTCATCGGCTCCAGCCTGATCGGCATCTTCGCCACGGATGGCCCGCAGCTGATCGGCCTTCACGTGCTGTCGGTCTTGGGCTTCGTCTTGTCTGGAATCCTGGGCGTCTGGCTCCTCTGGGGCGTACTGCGCTCCGGGCGCCTCTGAGCATTTAGCACCGCTTCCCTCCATCGAGGGACGCGCGCGGGGGCGATTCGCGCTGATATGCGTAGTAATGCGGCCCGGATTTCGCCTACCTGCGCGCTTGCTGAACCCTGCACTGGGATCGGCGAGCCTCCTTGCGGGCGTGGCGGGCTACGTGGCGCTCCTCCTGACAGGCATCGGTGGCGAGACGTTCGACCAGGTCCGCGATGTCGGCTTCTACAACGGATTGCTCGTTCTCGCGGCGCTCTTCTGCCTTGCGCGGCCGCTTCGCCACGAAGAGGCACGCCTGCCCTGGGCTCTCGTCGGTTTCGGCCTGCTCTCCTGGGTTATCGGCGACCTGTACTGGGAGTTCGCTTTCGCCAATCTGGACGAAGTTCCGTTCCCCTCGCTCGCCGACGCCTTCTATCTCGCCCTCTATCCGCTCGTTTACGCGGGCCTCGTGCTGTTGCTGAAGAGCCGGCTGCAGGACATCCGCGCCGATCTCTGGCTGGACGGTGTCATCACTGGCCTCTCGATCGCGGGCCTGGGCGCAGCACTTGGCTGCGGCGTCTTCGTGGATGCGACGGGCGGCGATCCGCTCACCGTCGCGACGAATCTCGCCTACCCGATCGCCGACCTGGGTCTCATCGGCGTGGTCATCGTCGTCCTCGGCATCACGGGCTGGAAGATC
>JBKJWJ010000088.1:0-3186 GCA_046716905.1 Gaiellaceae bacterium | reverse complement strand
CCGTCAAGGGCTCGGATTACCTCGGCGACCAGGACGCGATCCAGGTGCTCTGCGACGAGGCGCCCGACGACGTCTACCAGCTCGAGAACTGGGGTGCGGTTTTCTCACGGACCGACGAGGGCCGGATCGCGCAGCGCCCGTTCGGCGCCGCCGGCGAGCCCAGCACGGCGTACGCCGCAGACATCACGGGCCACGTTCTCGTCCATGTCCTCTACGAGCAGGTCATGAAGCGGGACATCCCGACCTACGAGGAGTACTTCGCCTGGAAGCTCGTCATCCACGAGGATCGCTGCCAGGGAGTGATCGCTTGGGACCTCCTGAACGGCGGGCTGAAGACGATCGGCGCCAAGACGGTGATCCTCGCGACCGGCGGTGCGGGCCGGCTCTACACCGGAACCACGAACGCGTATGCCTGCACGGGCGACGGGATGTCGATGGCCCTCCACGTCGGGGTTCCGCTGAAGGACATGGAGATGATGCAGTTCCACCCGACGACGCTCGCGCCGACGGGGATCCTCATCACAGAAGGCTGTCGCGGAGAGGGCGCCTACCTCCTCAACTCGGAGGGCGACCGGTTCCTCGAGCGCTATGCGCCGAACGCGATGGAGCTCGCGAGCCGCGACGTCATCTCCCGGGCGGAGCAGACGGAGATCGACGAGGGACGAGGGATCGACGGCAACGTCCTCCTCGACCTCCGTCATCTCGGCGCGGACAAGATCAACGACCGGCTGCACGGAACGCGCGAGCTGTCGCTGACGTACGCGGGCGTCGATCCGATCCACGAGCCGATCCCCGTTCGGCCGGGTGCCCACTACCACATGGGCGGCGTCGACACGGATATCGACGGGCTCACTTCGGTGACCGGTCTCTACGCCGCGGGGGAGTGCGCCTGCATCTCCGTCCACGGCGCGAACCGGCTCGGTGGAAATGCCCTGATGGAGACGATCACCTTCGGGAAGCGGGCGGGGCGCGCTGCGGCCGAGTGGGCTCTCACCCACACGACGGTCAGCGTTCCGCCGGCGATCGAATCCGACACCGAGCGTGAGCTGAAGACGCTGCTCGACCGTACGGAGGGCGAGCGGCCGTGGGCGATCCGCGACGAGCTCGCGATCACGATGCACGAGAACTTCGGAGTCTTCCGCCGTGAGGAGCAGATGCTCAAGCAGGGCGCGATCGTCGAGAGCCTCAGGGAGCGCTACAAGCGCGTCGTCGTCGACGACAAGGGCGACATCTTCAACAGTGACCTGACCCAGGCGCTGGAGCTCGGATTCCTGCTCGATCTCGCAGAGTGCATGATCGTCGCCGGCCTCGCCCGCAAGGAGAGCCGGGGCGCCCACGCTCGGCCGCACGACTATCCCGACCGGGACGACGCGAACTTCCTCAGGCACACGATGACCACGATCGACGGCGAAGGCAACGTCCAGCTGGACTGGAAACCGGTCACGATGACCAAGTGGCAGCCCCAGGAGAGGAAATACTGATGAGCGTGACCGAGTCGATCATCCGCAGCGAGTACGCGACCATGACCGTGGCGCTGAAGATCTGGCGCTTCGACGCCTCCACCGGTGAGCGCGAGCTCCGCGACTACGAGCTCGAGGCGCCCGAGTGGGCCTGCCTCCTCGACGTCCTCGACCTGATCAAGGACAAGGTCGACGGTTCACTCGCCTACCGGAAGAGCTGCCGGATGATGATCTGCGGCTCGTGCGGCATGCGGATGGACGGCCGCGCCGTCCTCGCCTGCAAGGAGCGAATGAAGCCGATCGTCGACCGCGGACATGTCCCGGTGATCTCGGCGATGGGAAACCTGCCGATCGTGCGGGACCTGGTGGTCGACATGGGGCCGTTCTGGAACAAGATCAAGGCCGTCAAGCCCTGGCTTGACCCCGGCTACGACGAGGTCGCCGAGAAAGAGCGAATCGTTTCCCAGCAGGCGATGAACGTCATCCACAAGGAGGCGCTCTGCATCATGTGCGGCTGCTGCGTCTCCGAGTGCAACTCGATGGAGTCCGACCCGGACTTCCTCGGCCCCGCAGCCCTCGCGAAAGGATTCCGGATGGTCGGCGACCCGCGCGACCAGGACGAGGTCTCGCGGCTGAACGATCTGAACGAGGAGCACGGGATCTGGGACTGCACCCGGTGCTATTTCTGCAACGAGCGCTGTCCGAAGGGCGTCGACCCCCGCGATGCGATCGCCAAGCTCGGCGCGGAGTCCGTGAAGCAGGGAATCGACCACGACCTGGGCGCCAAGCACGCGAAGTGGTTCGTCACCTCTGCAAAGACAACGGGCTGGCTGCGCGAGACGGAGCTCGTCCCGAAGACGCAGGGCGTCGTCTCCGCGATCAAGCAGACGAAGTTCGCTCTCAAGCTCTTCCGGCACGGGAAAGTGCCGCTGCCCTTCCCGCCGCACGTCGCAGAGGGCGTGGAGGAGTCGCGCGCGCTCTACGACCTCGTGAGGACGCAGGATCGCCGCGGTGCCCTCGGAATCGTCCAGGGCGAGCGAGCGCTTGCGAAAATCGACCAGGAGCATCCGGAGGGAAGCGGCTCGGGCTGGGGGAGTCGCGCACAGGCCGACATAACGCCCGGGGAGCGACCGACGCGGGGCAAAGGGGGAGAAGCGTGAAGAAGGTTGCGTACTACAAGGGCTGCCTCGCGGCGCTGTCGGCGAAGGAGCTAGACAGCGCGACCCAGGCGCTCGCGCCGCGCGTCGGACTGGAGCTCGAAGAGCTGGAGTCGGTCACCTGCTGCGGCGCCGGCGACATCCACGAGGCGGAACCCGACTACTACCTCCACCTGAACGCCCGGATCCTCGCCTACGGCGAAGCGACAGGCTCGGACACCCTGATGACGGTCTGCAACGTCTGCACGCTGAACCTGCGCCAGGCGAACTTCACGCTCCAGAAGGACGACGACCTCCGCGAGCGCGTCAACCGCAACCTCGAGGCGGTCGGAGTGCCGCCGTACTCGGGCGGCATCGAGGTCAAGCACCTCCTCTGGATGATCGCCGAGGGTGAAGGCTACGAGGCGCTCAAGCAGGCCGCCCACAAGGGTCTGAAGGGGCTGAAGATCGCGCCGTTCTACGGCTGTCAGATCCTGCGGCCGTCCAAGCTCCTCGGCTTCGAGGACCCCGACCGGCCGTGGTCGCTGGAGGCGATCATCGAGGCCTGCGGCGGCGAGCCCGTCGACTAC
>JBKJWJ010000087.1:0-7067 GCA_046716905.1 Gaiellaceae bacterium | reverse complement strand
CGCGCTTCGCGATCACGTTCAGCTTCGCCGCCGTCGGGATCGCCTACCTCGCGCGGCGCCCACTGCGGGTCTACTGGCTCGCGGTCGGAGCTCTCTGCGCGGGCATCGCGCTCAATGGCGTCTACGGAGTCGCCCAGCTCGTCTTCGCCGAAGCCGGCCGCGACCTCGACCAGACGGTCCTCGGCCCGCTGCTCGGTGAGGCCAGGCCGATCAACCTGTACGGCGCCGTCGAGGGGGCCGACGTCTACCGGCCGAACGCGTTGACGAACGATCCGAACCACCTCGGGATCGTCCTGCTCGTGCCGCTCCTGATCCTGACCCCGCTCTACCTGCGTCTCGAGCGAGGGCACCGGCTGCGGTTCCCGCTGATGCTCCTGCTGCCGTTCCTCCTTCTCGTCGAGCTCGCAACGCTCTCGCGGAGCGGCCTCCTCGGCCTGCTCGTCGGCGTGCTCGTGCTCCTCTTCCCGTACGGCCGAAGATTTGTCTCCTCCGCGGTGCTCGTCCCGCTCGGCGCGCTCGCGCTTGCGCTCGCCGTCGTCGTCTCGCGCCGGCTCGACTTCTTCGAGACCGTCGTTCGCTCGAGGCTCGACACCGACACCGGCTCCACCGCGACGCACTTCGAGGTCTATGAGCTGATCCGTCCGGCGCTCGACGGCCATGCGCTCTTCGGCCTCGGCCTGAACACGTTCTCGGTCTACTACGAAGCCGTCACGGGATTGACGAACTGGGGTCCGCACTCCTTCTACGCGGCACTCGTGATCGAGACGGGGATCGTCGGCACCGCGCTCTTCGCGACCTTCATCTGGTGGGTGTTCCGGCGCCTGCGCGCAGGGCACCGCCTCGGCAAGGCGCTGGCGGCGATGCGCGATCCGCTCGCCGCTCGGGTCCGGCCGCTTGCGTGGGGTCTGACGGCGGCGATCCTGGGCGTCATGGCCGCGAACGCCTTCTACCTGACGATGCAACAGTCGTACTTCTACGCGCTCGCGATGCTGGCGCTTGCGCTGCCGGTGACGTTCGGCCGGCGCCTGACCGCCGCGTGAAGGTCGTCGTCCTCGCGACGTCGTATCCGCGCTCGGAGACGGACACGGCGGGGAGGTTCGTCGCGGACGCCGTCGAGCGGCTTCGTGCAGCGGGCACCGAGATCGAAGTGGTTTCGCCGGCATCGTTCCGGCACTTCGGGCTCGCCTACGGCTCCGGAATCGTCGGAAACCTGCGCCGGCAACCCTGGCGGGCGGCGACCGTCCCGCCGTTCATGGCCGTCTTCGCAGCCGCGGCTCGCCGGGCGGCCAAGGACGCCAATCTCGTCCATGCTCACTGGCTCCCGTCGGGCCTTGCCGCGCTGGCGACCCGGAAGCCGTTCGTCGTCCAGCTCTGGGGAACCGACGTCGAGCTCGCACGGCGGGCTCCGCGCCTTGCGCGGGCGATCCTCAGCCGGGCGGAAGCGGTCGTCTGCCCGTCGATGGCGCTCGCTGGGGACGCAACACGACTCGGTGCCCGTCAGATCGAGATCGTGCCGAGCGGGGTCGATCTCCCGGAGCAGGTAGGAGAAGAGGCCGAGCCGCCCGAGATCCTGTACGCGGGCCGCCTGTCGGCGGAGAAAGGCGTTCTCGAGCTCGTAGAGGCTGCACAGGGGATGAACCTGGTGGTCGCGGGCGACGGGCCGCTTCGCGACCGCGTGCCGATGGCGCGGGGGTTCGTGCCGCCCGCCGAGCTCGCAGAGCTTTATTCGAGGGCGGCGGTGGTCGCCTGCCCGTCGCATCGTGAGGGGTTCGGCGTCGCCTGCCTCGAGGCGATGGCTCACGGCCGGCCCGTCGTCGCCGGCGCGGTCGGCGGCCTGCTCGACCTCGTGGTCACCGGCGAGACCGGCATCCTCGTACAACCGGGCAATGCTCCTGCGCTGCGCGCCGCGCTACGGCGCCTGCTCGACGACCCGGAGCTCCGACGCCGCATGGGCGATGCGGGGAGGAAGCGCGCCGCCGAGCACTACTCCTGGGGTCCGGTGACCCGGAAGACCCTGGACGTCTATGCCCGATACGCCGGGAAGAAGTCGGGGCGGAGCGGCTCCGGCTCTCGACCCCGTCGCGCCACGAGCGCCTCGTAGCGCTCCCCGTCCGCGACGAGGGTGGCGAAGGAGTACGTCGAGTCGGCGCCTCCGAAGCTGCGCTTGAACGCGAAGAGGGTGTCGGCCCCAGATGTCCCGCCGCCGAGGTGGAGGAGCTCACAGCCGCGGTCAGCCGCCCAGACGGCGCCGTCGTGGACGAGCAATGTCCCGGCCTTGAGCTCGCGGCCGGCGTCGGTCGTGCCGCTCAGGTGGTAGTGGGAAAAACGGCTGCCTGCGAGGAAGAGCGAGCCGCCGACGACCTCGTCTCCCCGGCGCGCGAGGGCGACGCCGAGGCGGTCTCCCAGCCCGTCGGCGAGCGCACGGTAGTACTCGGCCGGAAAGACGTAGTAGTCGGAGGCGCCGATCCTGGCCATCGTCTCGTCGTACACGGCCCGAAACTGTTCGAGCGCTCCCTCGCTTGCATCCCAGAAGATCCCGAGCTCGCGCTGCGCGACGCGGAGGTCACCCTTTCTGCCCTTGCTCATCCCTGCCAGGCGCCCATCCTCGACCCGGGACAACCTGACGGCCGTCGTCGGCCCGTGCTCCCTGATTTCGACCGCGTCCAGATCGGACAGGTGTCCGAAGCCCCCCAGGAGGGGGTGTAGCCGAAGCAAGCAGCTCACCACACCGTTTGCGACACACCAGTCGCGGAGTTGGCGCATATCCGTGCGCAGGTCAGCGTCGGCGTCTAGCGGAAGGAGCCCGCCGTACCCGTACGGGGTGACAGCGTCGAGACCGTCCTCATCGAAGGGGAGCGGGCGCAGCAGGAGCGGAAAGAGCGCCCCGTCGGTACGGACCGCCACCGCCCGGCCATGTCCGGCCAGCTCGTACGGGCGGCAGTAGCCGGGGCGGAAGTAGACGTCCGGCGCCGGCGCCTCGTCGACGGTCGCGTCCCAGCGCTCGTCGTCGACGAGCGACTCGGCGGTCACTCGCGGGTCTCGGCCTCGCGCAGGAGCGCCGCAACACGCTCCATGTCTGCGGCCGAGTAGCGCCAGTCCGTCGGAATCGTCAAGACTCGAGCCTGGAGGTCCCGCACCCGCTCGGAGACCGGGCGCTCGATCGGCCAGTGGACGGGGCAGTAGACGCCCGCCTCACGCAGGGTCTCGCGCACGCGGTCGCGTAGGCCCTCCGACCGGAAGACGAGCACGACGCCGAGCGGCGCTGCCCCGGCCGGCCATTCGTCGAACGCCGGCTCCGCGAACTCGAGCTCGGAGATGGCGCCGAGCAGATGAACGGCATTGTCGGACCGCAGCGAGCGCCACGGCAGGGGAGCGCCGCCGACCACTGCCTCACGCGAGGCTGGCGATGCCGCGGCGACCGGAGTCCCGGCGAGCTGCGCCTCGCCCGCGAGCTGCAGGCTCCGGAACCGCTCCTTGAGGGCCTCGTCGCTGCCTCCGCCTTCGAGATACCGCCCCTTCAGCAGCATCGCTGCGAGCTTCAGCTCGCCCCCGTCCGCCGTCTCGCGCGGCTGCGCCGGGAGATCGAGGCCCAGAGGAGACCAGAGGATGGCGCCGTCGGGCACCGGGAGCGTCTTCCGCAGTGAGCTGAACGCGTAATCGGCGGCCGATCCGACCGCCCAGGGCGAGAACGGGTCGTGCGAGTGGTCGTCGACGAGGACGAACCCGCCGGCCTCGCGCCGCTCCTCCCAGCCGGCCTCCTCCCGCGCTCCGAAGTAGTTGACGGCGATGACCATGTCGCCGGCCCGGGGCTCGAGCGTCTCCCACCGAGGCTCGTCCCAGCGTGGGTCGTCCTCGTAGGTCCTGACGGGCACGAGCCGCTCCCAGCCCACGGCGACCTCGTGGCAGAAGTAGTCGGGCAGCCAGAGGACTTTCGGTCGAAGCATCGCGATGAGGTCCTCCACCGCGTGCCGCCCGAGCGCGTACCAGACCGCCGGTCTCGGCCAGGGATGGAAGGGCCGCGGCGTCTCCACCGGGGAGTGGAACTCGCCTCCAAGCTCCCAGCGCGTCTCGGTCACGGCGTTCACATCAACCCGCGTTCTCGCCGCACCGCGTCGTGGAGGCCCACGTCGTCGACCTCGGCGTCGGTCTGTGCCGGCTGAGCGCCGCGCATGGAGAGCACCTTGAGCACCGTCAGCCCGACGATCTTCAGGTCGACCAGGAGGCTGCGGTTGTCCACGTACCAGACGTCCAAGGCGAGTCGCTTCGAGAAGGGGATGTCATGGCGCCCCTGCACTTGCGCCCAGCCGGTCACGCCCGGCTTGACGTCGTGGCGGCGCATCTGCTCGGGCGAGTACCACCTGAGGAACTCCATGAGCAGCGGCCTCGGCCCGATGAAGCTCATGTCGCCCCGGAGGATGTTCCAGAGCTGCGGCAGCTCGTCCAGGCTGAGCTGCCGCATGAAGACGCCGAGCTTCGTCAGCCGCTCCTTGTCTGGCAGCGGATTTCCCTCGTCGTCGACGGCGTCCTTCATCGTCCGGAACTTCAGAACCTCGAATGGCTCGCCCTTGTAGCCCGGGCGCTGCTGGCGGAAGAGGACGGGCGACCCCATGCGGAAACGAACCGCGAGGCCGAGCGCGGCCAGCACCGGGGCGAGCAGGGCGGCAAGCACCGTTGCGCCTGCCAGGTCGAAGAGACGCCTCACCATGCGTCAATCATGGCGTTCGCGAGCGCAGGTAGGCGAGTGATGCCACAGCGGGCCACGGATCGTCTTTGGCAAAGACCGCGCGGGCCTTGGGCCTGCGGAGGTAGCCGGACAGGAATTGTCGGGGGCCGAGCTCGCGCCTCCGGGCCATCTGCAGCGAGACATAGACGTCCTTCGCGAGGTAGACCCACGTCAGGTCGCCCCTGAAGGTCGGCAAGGGATCGACCTCGAGGCCGGACAGGTCGTCGTAGACGATGCGCGGCAGGTCGAGGTGGCGGTTGGCGGCGAGCGCGGCCCAGACCGGCAGCCTCGTGTTCACCTCGAGCACGCGATACTCGCCGTCCCGCGGGTCGAGCGCGAACTCGACGTGGGCGATTCCCGTGTAGCCGGCGGCCCGGAGCAGGCGCAGGCCCTGGTCGAGGACCTTCGGCTCGTAGTCGACCTCGAAGACGGCGCTCGTGCCGAAGCGGAGCGGCCCTTGGCGGACCTTGCGCCCCACGACCGTCACGAGCGGCCGACCGTCCTTTGCGACGTACGCGAGTAGCGAGTAGATGCGCTCGTGGGAGTCGGGGACGATCTCCTGGATGATCGTTTGGAAGCCCCGGTCGTGGGCCTCCTGGGCCACCCGCATCGCCTCGTCGAGATCCTCCGCGACCACTGCCTTGTGGCCGAAGGCGAGCGCGAACTCCTGCCCCTCCACGGCCTTGACGACCACCGGCGGCCGGAGGTTCGCCTCCCGGACGGATTCGGCGCCGTCGGCGAGGACGGTGCCCGGCGACGGCACCTCCGCCTCGGCTGCAACCCCCGGCAGGAGATCCTTGCGGCGCAGCCTGAGCACCGCCTCGGGGTCGTCGGGGAGGGGCATGTCGGCGAGCGCCTGAGCCTCTGCCCAGTTGTCGAGGGCCCACTCGACGTTCTCGTCCCGCTCGGGAAAGAGCACGACGCGTTCTCCCTCGCTGCGAATCGCCTTCAGCACGGCGGCGTCGTCGCGGGCCAGGAGGTGGCGCTTCTGCAGATAGCGGGACTTCAGGCCGAACTCGTGGGAGCTCCATGAGATTCCCGTGACCGGAATCCCGGCGCGACCCAGGCTGCGCGTCACGGCGAGGCCGGCGTGGAGCAGGCCGAATACGACCGCCGGCCTCACTTCGCCACCGCTTCCTCGAGCACCCGTGCCAGGCGCTCCGCCATCAGGTCGCGGGAGAACTCGCGCTCCGCCAGCGCCCGTGCGTTGCGGCCCATCCGTTCGACGCGCACCGGGTCCGATGCAAGCTCGGTCAGGACTTCTGCGAGCCGCTCCGGGTCGCCTGCCGGTGCCCACGCCCCCGCGTCGTTCTCTTCCACGAGCCGCCGCAGCCAGCCGTCGAGGTTCACGACGGGAGGCTTTCCGGCGGCGAGTGAGTCGAAGAACTTGTTCGGCGAGTTGGTCTCGAGCACCGGATAGGGCGCGAAGATCGTGAGCGTGACGTCGGCGGCGCCGACGATCCCCGCCAGTTCGTCGTTCGGGAGGGAGGGCAGGAAGCGGAGATTCTAGAGCCCGAGGTCGCGCACGCGGCGTTCGAGCCGCGGTCGCTCGCCGCCGTCGCCGAGCGCGACGATCGTGACCCGACTCTGGCGCAGCGCTATGGCCGCGTCCACCAGCTGGTCGAGGCCGTTCGCTCGACCCATGGCGCCGGCGTACAGCGCCACGAATCGCCCTTCGAGGCCGTGCTTGCCGCGAAATCCCTCGTCGACGACGCCCGGCCGGAAGACGTCCAGATCGGCCGCGTTCGGGATCAGCGCGAGCTTCTCGCGCGGGATCCCGCGTCGTTCCAGATCCTGCTGTGCACCTTCGCTGAGGACGACGATCTTCTCGGCTCCGGCGTAGAGCCGACGTTCGAGCCACTCGGCGCTCCGGATCGCCGCCCTGCTCTTCAGCGCCCCGAGCTGCACTGGAACGGCGGGCCAGAGATCGCGGATCTCGAAGACGAAGGGCACCCGCTTCAGCCGCGCTGTGGCCAGGCCCGCGAGCCCGATCGTCAGCGGGGTCGACGACGCGAATACCACGTCGGGGCGGCGCTCCAGCGCGCCGGCAACGGCCGCAGCCATCGTGAAGGCCGCGAACGACGCAAGCCGGACGGGGGTGGGGTAGCGATTCGCATAGGGGACGTTCAGGAAGAGCACGTCGATGCCGTCCACCCGTTCCCTTGCGACCAGCCGGCCGGGCGGCCGTCCCTCGCGTCCGGTTTCCAGCATCCGCGTGTCGCGGCTCACGATCGTCACCCGGTGGCCGCGGTCGACAAGACGCCTGGCGAGCTCGTACGACCGCGTCGCGGTCGACCGGCGCCGGGTGGCGAAATACTGGTGGAAGTAGAGGACGTCCAAAGGC
>JBKJWJ010000086.1:0-7352 GCA_046716905.1 Gaiellaceae bacterium | reverse complement strand
GGCACGTCTTTCGTGACCACGGCCCCGGCCCCGACGAACGCCTCTTCGCCGATCTCGATTCCGGGGAGGAGAACCGCAGCGCCGCCGATGCGCGCGCCTCGCCTGATCGTCGGCCCCTTCCGGAGCTCGTGGCGCTTCTCCGTCCTACCCATGTAGTTGTCGTTCGTCGTCGAGACGCACGGAGCGATGAAGACGTCCTCCTCGAGCGTCGAGTAGGCAGTCACGTACGCGTTGGCCTGAATCTTCGTGCGGTCGCCGATCGTGGTGTCGTTCTCGACGAGCGACCCACGCCCGACCACGACGTCGTCTCCGAGCTGGCAGCGCTCGCGGACGCAGCTCTGGTCGCCGACGATCGAGCGGGCTCCGATCCGCGTGCCGGCGAAGACGACCGCGCCGGTTGAGACGATCGTCTCCTCACCGAGCTCGAGCGGAGAGAGCTCCTCACGCTTTGCGGTCGAGCGCGAAGAGAGCACAGGCTGCTTGCCGAGCACGACGTTGTCGCCGATCTGGCACCCCGCCCCGATCACGGTGCCGGGATAGATGACGACGTTCTCGCCGACCGTGTAATCGCTCAAGCCGGGGCGCGTTCCAGGGAGTGCTGGAGCTGCTCGAGCACGCGCACGACGACGGCTCCGTCTCGTGCCGCGACGAGCGGGTCGCCGTCGCCGGCAACCAGTGAGAGGAAGTGCCGGCACTCGAGCCGCAGCGGCTCGTCGTTCGGGATCTTCGGGATGTAGATGTCGCCCGTGCGCGTGCGCCACTCGCCGTAGCTCTCGGCCCGCTGCTCGGTCCCCTTGTCGTAGACGGTGATCTTGCGTTCCAAATCCATGTCGTCAAAGACCGCCATCTTGTTCCGGCCGACCACGGTGATCTTCCGCATCTTGTGCGGATCGAGCCAGGAGAGGTGCATGTGCGCCACGATCCCCGAGGGGAACCTCAGGTAACAGAACACGACGTCCTCGACGCCATCGTGGATAAACGACTCGCCTCGGGCCCAGACCTCGGCCGGCTCCTCGCCGACGAGGTGAAGCATCACGGAGAGATCGTGCACGCCGAGCGACCAGAGGGCATTCTCATCCTTGCGGATCTGGCCGAGGTTCTGACGGTTGCCGTAGAGGTAGAGGACGTCTCCGAGCTCGCCGCCGTCGATCAGCGCCTTCATCTTCGCCACGGCCGGGTGGTAGAGGAGCAGGTGGCCGGGTAGGAGGACGAGGCCGCGGTCTTCGGCCAGCGCGACGAGCTCGTCCGCCTCGGCGGCGGAGAGCGCCGGCGGCTTTTCGACGAAGACGTGCTTTCCGGCCTCGAGCGCCCGGCGCGCGAGCTCGAAGTGCGTCGTCACGGGCGTTGCGACGACGACGGCCTGGAGGCTTTCGTCCTGCAGTAGATCGTCGAAGTCCTCCGTGGTCCTCGCGCCCGGGTAGCGCGCGCCGAACTGGTCGAGGAGGTCGGGGGAGAGGTCGCAGAGCCAGGTCAGGTCAGCGAGGTCGTCGAAGTTGCGCGCGAGGTTCGGGCCCCAGTAGCCGAGGCCCGCGAGCCCGACCTTGATCACAGCGTCCACACCTTGTCGTTCCGCCGGCCGTCCAGGCCCGTGGCGTTCCGCAGGTCGACCACGACGTGGGCCTTGTCCACCACGCCGGCGTAGTCGATCCCCGAGTGCGCGGTCACGATGACGACGCAGTCGTAGGACGCGGGGTCGAGGTCGACGGACCGAAGCTCGGCCACCGGAAGCTCGGCGACGAACGGGTCGTGGTAGGAGACGTTGGCGCCTGCGGCGCGCAGGAGCTCGATCAGCTTGATCGCGGGCGACTCCCGCGTGTCGCCGATATCCGCCTTGTAGGCGACCCCCAGCACGAGCACCTCTGCGCCGCTCAGCGACTTCTGCCGCCCGTGATTCAGTGCCTGGGAGACGAGCGAGCGGCAGTAGTACGGCATGTTCTCGTTCACCTTCCCGGCGAGCTCGATGAACTCGGTCGCGAAGTCGTACTCGCGCGCCTTCCAGGTGAGGTAGAAGGGGTCGATCGGGATGCAGTGGCCTCCGAGACCCGGTCCGGGCTGGAAGCTCATAAAACCGAAGGGCTTGGTGGCAGCGGCCTCGACCACCTCCCAGACGTCGATCTCCATCCGCTCGCAGAGCTGGGCGAGCTCGTTCACGAGCGCGATGTTGACCGAGCGGAAGATGTTCTCCAGGAGCTTCGTGAGCTCTGCCGCCTCCGGCGTCGAGACGCGGTGGACGGTGTCGACCGCGCCCTCGTAGAGCCTGGCGGCGCGCTCCGTGCACTCCGGCGTGATCCCGCCGACGACCTTCGGGACATTCTTCGTCGTCCACTTGCCGTTGCCCGGATCGACACGCTCGGGCGAGAAGGCCAGATGGAAGTCGACGCCCGCTTTGAGGCCGGTGCTCTCGAGGATGGGCCGCAGGACATCGCGGGTCGTTCGCGGATAGGTGGTCGACTCGAGGACGACGAGATGGCCGTTTCGCAGCCGGAGGCTGATCTGCTCGGCTGCACTGGTCACGATCGAGAGGTCGGGCTCGCGCTGCTTGGAGAGCGGCGTCGGAAGAGCGATCAGGATCGCGTCGGCGCGACGGAGCTCGTTGTAGTCCGTTGTCGCGCGAATCCGGCCCTCGCGAACGAGCGGTGCGAACTCCTTGCTCGGGATGTCGATGATGTGGCTCTCGCCGCGATTCAGGCTGTCGACGACCTCCTGGGAGACGTCGATCAGGAGGACGGAACGGCCCGCCGAGGCAAGCGTGTGCGCCAGCGGCACGCCGACATAGCCGGCCCCCACCACGGCCGCGTCCCAGCTCTGGGTCTCCGGCGCGCGGGGCGCCTCCGGCTCGGTTCTCTCTTCAAGCATGCGTCAAAGGCTAATCAGTACGTCCGCGATCCGGTCGGCGGCGTGCCCGTCTCCGTAGAGCTGCGGCCGCTCGTCGGGCATCCGGGCGCTCGCCCCGGCCTCTGCGATCGCGTCGGGATCGTCGTCCACGAGCACGTTCGCCCCGAACTCCACTGTGTCCTTCCACTCCGTCGACGGCCGCATCGTCACGCACGGGACGCCGTACCAGTACGCCTCCTTCTGGAGCCCGCCCGAGTCGGTCAGGATCACCCTCGCCTGGGAGGCCAGCGCTGCGAAGTCCAGGTACCCCAGGGGATCGATCAGCGTCACATTCGCTCCGGGATCGAGCCGGCTGCGCGCGATCGCCTCGCGGGCTCGTGGATGGGCCGGGAAAACCACGGGCCTGTCCACCCGGGACAGGCCCTCGAGGATGCGGGCCAGGCGTCCCGGCTCGACGTTCGCCTCCCGATGGACGGTCGCGAGCGCATAGGCGCCCGGCTCGAGCCCGAGCGTCTGGAGAATCGTCGACCGGCTCCGCGCAAGGGGGGCGAATCGACGGCTCGCGTCGGCCATGACGTCGCCGACGACCTCGATCCGGCCGGGGACGCCCTCCGCTTCGAGCACGACCCTGGAACGCTCGTCCGGAGTGAACAGCAGTGACGAGACGCGGTCGACTTCGATGCGGTTGCGCTCCTCGGGCATCGAGAGGTCGCCGCTGCGAAGCCCCGCTTCCACGTGGGCGACCGGTGTCTCACGAGCCGCGAGCGCACCCGCCAGCGTCGAATTCGTGTCGCCGAAGACGAGAATCCAGTCGGGTTGCTCAGCGTCCACGGCGTCGGCGATTGACGTTCGCATCCGTTCGGCGTCCGCGGTCTGGAGGTCGAGCTCGTACCTCGGCCGCGGCAGCTCGAGCTCCTCGAAGAAGACCTCGGAGAGCTCCCGGTCGTAGTGCTGGCCGGTGTGGACGACCACCTCGTCGATCCCACGGCCTCGCACAGCGATCGACAGCGGGCCGGACTTGATGAACTGGGGCCGGTTCCCGACGACGGACAGGATCCTCACGGCCGGGAGACTATGTCGCCGTGAACCAGCCCTTGGCGGTCGAATCGGTCTTGAAGAAGTCGCCCAGCAGTCTTGTCACCTTGCGCACGCCGCTCGGCGACGGATGCGTTCCGTCCGCCAGCACGTCCTCGCAGGCCCAGGTCAGGCCGTCCTTTCGTCCGGTGAGCCCGTCAGTCCAGAGGTACGGGCCCCAGCCGACCCAGACGCGGGGCGGAAGCCGTCCCTCGATGCTGTCCTGCACGAGCCACTTCGCGCTGAAGCCGCTTTCGTAGGCGAAGGGCTCGGGACTCAGGTGCGAGACCGCGTAGCCACCGTAGGTCCGGCTCGAGACGTACACGAGCCGAAGGTTCGGAAATCTCGCTGCCGCGATCCTCACGATCGCGCGGAGGTTGGTCTGGAGCGCACGCGCATCCTGCGGAAACGGGCGGTCCTCGCCGGCGATCGCCTGCTTGAGCCAGATGACCTGAACCTGTCCTCGGGCAAGCCGCGCCTTGCGGAGCCGCGCGTCGAGGTCGCCCCAGTAGCGCGCGCCTTGCTTCGAGATGCGCACGGCGTCCCAGCCCCCACCCGGGCCTTCGACGTAGGTGAGGCTCCGGCTGATGGCCGGATCCTGCGCCGATAATCGGGAGAACGCCCGGAACTCCTCCATTGCGTTGGACATCCCGATCCCCACGAAGCCGACTCGGCCGCGGATCGGGCGCACGCGCCGGGCCGCGGTGAGGCCACGCTGCAGGTGCTTTCGCGGCGGCTTGTTCGCGCCGCCGGGGTAGAGGCCGCCGAGCTGCCCGCGGTAGCGCACGCGCCCGGAGTCGGTGAGCGGGACGAGCCCGGTCGAGCGGACGGAGCAGTCGGCGGCCGTGCGCGCCTCGCCGGCAGGCGAGTACGCAGCCGGCACCAGGGCGAGCGCAACGAGCGGAATGAGCCGCAAAGCCTTCATGGTTTCAGGGTACTGCGGCGCTGTTAGCCGCCTGTTAGGCCGCGGCTATACTCGCCGCCCCGCGGGCCGTTAGCTCAGTTGGTAGAGCAGGGGACTCTTAATCCCAAGGTCGAAGGTTCGAATCCTTCACGGCCCACTCCGCCATGCCTCCGGACCCGACTAGGCTCCTTCCGAGCTACGAGAGGAGACCGATGGCATTCGAACTTCCCCCGCTCCCGTACGACTATGCGGCGCTCGAGCCCCACATCGACGAGCAGACGATGCGGGTCCATCACGACAAGCACCACCAGGCCTACGTCGACAACGCGAACAAGGCCCTCGCGGGAACCGAGTGGGAAGACAGCCCGGTCGAGTCGGTCCTCACGAGCCTCGATGCAATCCCCGAGGACATTCGCCCCGCCGTGCGCAACAACGCGGGTGGGCACGCGAACCACACGCTCCTCTGGGAGCTGATGAGCCCCGACGGCGGTGGGGAGCCCGAAGGCGACCTCTTGGCCGCCATCGACGATGCTTTTGGGTCAGTGGGCGAGCTGAAGACGCTCGTGAACGACGCCGGTGTCAAGCGCTTCGGAAGCGGCTGGACCTGGCTCGTGCAGAACGGAACGAGTCTCGCGGTGCGCTCGACTCCGAACCAGGACAGTCCCGTGATCGACGGCGAGACGCCGCTCCTGGGAATCGACGTCTGGGAGCACGCCTACTACCTCAAGTATCAGAACAAGCGGCCGGACTACCTCGAGGCCTGGTGGAACGTCGTCAACTGGCCAGAGGTCTCCCGGCGCTTCCAGCAGGCGGGCTGACGAGCTAAAGAACCAGGACTAACGGCCGATACAGGGACCGACCCCACCTCGGGGTCGGTTTCCCATGAGAACTGCGGCCGCCACAGTCCTTGCGTTTCTCCTGCTCGCGCCCAGCGCGTTCGCCGCAGGCAACCCCGAGATCGCGGCGCTGCAGGTCGGTCTCCGCCAGAAGGGCTTCTATGCCGGCACGGTCGACGGTGTGCTCGGAGGGGACACGGTCGTTGCAGTGCAGAAGCTCCAGCGCCGCGCGGGGCTGCAGGTGGACGGTGTGCCCGGCGATCAGACGAAGAAAGCGCTCGGCCGGTATGGCAAGCGCTCGCCGCTCGGGAAGCGGATCCTCGTCGCCGGGATGCGCGGCTGGGACGTCGCGGCGCTCCAGTTCGCCCTCGCGTCGCACGGGTTCCCCTCGGGCAACCTCGACGGTCACTTCGGCGCGTCCACGGACCGCGCGCTTCGGAAGTTCCAAGTCTGGTCGGGCATGCCGCTCGACGGACGCGTCGGGGGCTCGACCGTGGCCGCGCTGAAGGCTCCGGTTCCGACGTGCCCGGTCTCGCTCGTCTCCCCCGTGGCCGCCCCCTACACCGATCTCTTCGGGCCACGCGGAAACCGTTTCCACGCGGGCCTGGACTTCCCGGCCGCTTCCGGCACGCCGGTTGTCGCGGCCGCCTCCGGGCGCGTCACCTTCGCCGGCTGGAGCACGGGCGGCTGGGGAAACCTCGTGACGATCGCGCACCCGGGCGGGACGCGAACGCTCTATGCCCATCTTTCGCGGGTCGGGGTACGCGTAGGCGAGCGCGTGCAGGCCGGGGCCCGCATCGGGCGAGTCGGTTCGAGCGGCAAATCCGCGGGCCCGCACCTGCATTTCGAAGTCCGGCTGCGTGGCGCAGCCGTCGATCCGCTTCCGGCTTTCGGCTAAGCGATCAGGCCGCGAGCTCGCGGGGAAGCTCGAAGCAGAAGCGTGCTCCGGTGGGCATCGCGGGCTCGTACTGGAGATCGCCCCCGAGGGCGTTCGCGAACGACTTCGCGATCGCGAGACCGAGGCCCGCGCCCTGCCGTTGACGCGTCGAACCGTCTGCTTGCGAGAAGCGTTCGAAGAGGAGCGGGACGAACTCCGACGGAACTCCTGGACCGTGATCCTGGATCACGAAGCGGACGCTGTTATTCGGCAGAGCGTCGACCTCGACAGGCGGTTCTCCGTACCGGAACGCATTCGTCAGCAGATTCGCGACCACTCGCTCGAAGGCATGGGGGTCGGTGTAGATCTCCAGCCGCGGCTCGACCGCGACCTTGACGTCGTCGAGACGATCCGGCGCGATCCTGGTCAACAGCTCCTCGATGCGCTCTCGCGGATGGAAGCGGGTGGGCGTGAGGTTGACCGCATGCGCATCGAGTCGCGAAAGGTCGAGCAGCTGCTCGGTGAGCTCGCCGAGCCGGCAGCTCTGGAGGTAGAGCGTCTTCCGCAGCTCCGTGCGCTGCTCCGGTGCGAGCTCGTCGCCGCGCAGATGGAGCGTCGCGGCGATGCCGTTGACCACGGCGATCGGCGTCCGCAGCTCGTGCGAGGCCAACGAGATGAACTGGCTCCTCGCGTCATCGAGACGCTCCATCTCGGAAAGATGAGCTTCAAGCTCTCGAATCCTGTCGTGTTCGTTGAGGTGTTTCACCGCAGTCAAGTGGCGTGGGGGGGGGGGGGGGGGGCCCCCCCCCCCCCCCCCGCCGGCACA
>JBKJWJ010000085.1:0-4779 GCA_046716905.1 Gaiellaceae bacterium | reverse complement strand
CCCTCGCCGCGCAGATCCTCGGCGAGCAGCGTCGCATGGCCTCCGGAACCGAAGGTCGCGTCGACCACTGTCTCGCCCGGTCGCACGTCGAGCAGGCGCCGCACCTCGTCGGCGAGAACTGGGACGTGATCAGTCGCGTTTGGCTGCAAGACGCTCGGCAACATGCTCCGCACTCCCTTCGACCTCGTTGAGCTCCCGCCGCCAGGTCTCCCGATCCCAGATCTCCAGGTGATCGTGGATCCCGGCGATGACGACATCCCGCTCGAGGCCTGCGTAGCGGAGCAGGGGTCCTGGGATCATGATCCTTCCCTGCTTGTCCAGCTCCGCCTCGGCCGCGCCGGAGAAGAAATGGCGCTGCAGCTTCCGGCCCTCGCTGCTGAGCGGATCGAGCTCCGCGACACGCGCCTGGAAGCGCTCAAGCCAGTCGCCTCGCGGATACGCATAGAGGCACCCGTCCATGCCGCGCGTGACGACGACGCCCTCGGACATGGCGTCTCGGAACCGGGCCGGAAGGGTGAGCCGGTTCTTGTCGTCGACGGTGTGTTCGAACTCTCCAAGCAGCATGAATGGGCCATTCCTCTTCTCCCACTTTCCCCCACTTTAGACCACTACTCCCCACCACGTCAACCGTTGACGCCACGACGGGCCATTGCGTGGGCGGATCGCCCCGCTGCGAAATCGAGTGCGCCGCGTGTTGAGCGACCTTCGGCGAGAGCCAGAGCAAGGGCCGCCGCGAAGCAATCGCCCGATCCATAGGTGTCCTCGAGCGGCCCCGGAAGCGGCGCCGCAGCCCAACGGCCTTCCTCCCCGTTCCCGGTGTAGCGGCCCCCTCGCGGCCCTTCCGTCGTCACCACGAGGCGCGGGGCCGGATCGAGCTCGCCCGGCCGAAAACGCTCCCCGGCATCGCGGCCGCTGTGGATGAGGACGTCCACCTCGACGCCCGCGGCGCGCAGAGTCGGAAGCTCGCGGGCCGTGGCGACGAGGATGCGCGCTCGCCGCGCCTCCCGCACTGCTCCGGGATCGCCACCGCAGAAGTACACGGCGTCCGTCGAGTCGAGCTCGGACCACGGGAGAGGGTCGGCCGCACGCGGCACGAGCTTCTCGCCCATCACCGTGATCGCCCGCTCGCCGTCCCTGTCGACGGACGTGAACGCGCGTCGCTGCGGCGATTCCCGTACGACGGTCTCGAGCCGAAGCCCTCGCCCTCGCAGCTCGGCCTCGGCCCGGACGCCGAGATCGTCGGTGCCGAAGGCCGTGAAGAAGGTCGTCTGGGCGCCGAGACGCACGAGTTCGCCCGCGGCGACCGCGCCGCCGCCGCCCACCTCGACCCAGCTCTCGAGCGCCGTGACGATCTCCCCCGGTCCAGGCACACGCTCGACCCGGGCGAAGTCGACCCACTCGACATGCCCAACGACCGCAGCCCTCATCTCACACCTTCCGCGACATCGGCGTTGAAGAGGATGATGGAGGCAATGACCGTCCCGCCGTTCGAGCGCTTCTACTCGGAGCACCGAGACGCAGTGTTCGGGCATCTCATCCGGTTGCTCGGCCGCCAAAGAGCCGAGGACGCGTTCCAGGAGACGTTCCTCCGTGCGCTTCGCGGATACGGGACGTTGGAGCACGGCCGGTATCTGCGCGCGTGGGTCTTCACGATCGCGACGCGCGTGGCGATCGACGAGGGGCGCAAGCGCCGGCCCGAAACGGTGGCGGAGCTCGACGCCGAATGGGCAGACGATCGCCCCGAATACGCGCAGATCGAGCATCTGGCGGACGAGCTTCCCGAGAAGGAGCGCGCCGCCGTCGTGCTCCGCTACGCCTACGACCTGTCCTATTCGGACATCGGCACCGCACTGGGGTCCAGCGAGGAGGCGGCCCGCCAGGCCGCTTCCTCCGGCGTGCGGCGCCTGAGAAAGGGGCTCTCATGACCGCAGTGCCGAATGCTCTCGACCGCCGGTTCCGTCAAGCCGCAACCGAAGCGGGCCTCGTCGACGTCTCGTTCGACGTGGCTGACACTCCGATCGGCCCGCTGCTCCTCGCCGTCACCGAGCGCGGGCTCTGCCGGATCTCGTTCGATCCGGAGCCCGACCGCGAGACCGAGCAGCTTGCGCGACTCTTCGGTGTCCGCGTGCTGAAGGCGCCACGCGAGGTGGATCGCGTGCGGCGGGAGCTCGAGGAGTACTTCGAGGGCAAGCGGCGCGAGTTCGACCTCCCGCTCGACCTACGCGGCCGTGAGGGGTTCTCCCGCGAGATTCTCGACCGGCTTGCCCGTGTCCCCTACGGAGAGGTCACGACCTACAAGTCGCTCGCGATCGACGCAGGGAATCCGCGCGCCGCCCGCGCCGTCGGGACGATCATGAACCGCAATCCCATCCCGATCGTGCTGCCGTGCCACCGGGTGATCGGGTCGTCGGGAAGCCTCGTCGGCTACGGCGGCGGGCTCGACCGGAAGCGGCTGCTGCTCGACCTGGAGGCCGGGCAACCGGCGCTTGACATCCACTAGTAGTAAGTCTACGCTTACGGTAAGTGGAAGCTTACGCAGTAGCGATGAACGCGCTCGGCGACCCGACACGCCGGACGATCTTCGAGCGGCTCGCCCGCCGGCCGATGGCCGTCGGGGAGCTGGCGGGTGAGCTCCCCGTCAGCCGCCCGGCCGTCTCGCAGCACCTGAAGGTCTTGAAGGAGGCCGGGCTCGTTCGGGAGCGTCCCGAAGGAACGCGGCGTGTGTATCGAGTCGACCTCGACGGTGTCGAGGCCGTTCGCAGCTACTTCGACCGCTTCTGGGATCAGGCCCTCGCCGACTTCAAGGCCGAGGCCGAACGCAGGGAAAGGAGCAAGCGATGAGCACGACCGAAAACGCTCGCGGCGATCAAGAAGACGATCACCGTCGACGCCTCCGTCGAGACCGCCTTCGACACGTTCACGAGTCGAATGGGCAGCTGGTGGCCGAAGTCGCATTCGATCTTCGAGGACAAGGTCAAGGAGATCGTCTTCGACGAACGGACGGGTGGCCGGGTGTTCGAACGGTCGGAAGGCGGTGAGGAAGCGGACTGGGCCGATGTTCTCGCCTGGGATCCGCCCGACCGGCTCGTTCTGCGATGGCGCGTGAATCCGGAGCGCGGCCCGACCGAGGTCGAGGTTCGCTTCACGCCCGAGGGCAGCGGCACCCGGATCGACCTGGAGCACCGCGGCTGGGATCAGATCGGCGACGCCGAGGGTCGCGCCGGCTACGAGCCCGGCTGGGACTTCGTCCTCGGGCACTACGTCGACTCGTTCAAGAGCGAGTAGCCCACCCCCCAGACGTTCCTGACGAAATCACCGCCTGCGGCAGCGAGCTTCCGCCGCAGGCGGGAGGCGTGGGAGTCGAGCGTCCGCGTCCGGCCGAGCGACCGGAAGCCCCAGACCTCTCGCAAGAGCTCCTCTTTCGTGAACACCCTGGCCGGGTCGCCGGCGAGCTTGACGAGCAACTCGTACTCCTTGGCGGCCAGGACGACCGGGGAGCCGCCGACGAGCACGCGTCTGGCGGCCCGATCGATCTCCAGCTCACCCACCTCGAGCCGGTCGCGCTCCGGCGGCGCGTATCTGCGGAGCACGGCCCGAATGCGGGCGAGCAGCTCCTCGTAGTGGAATGGCCGCGCGAGATAGTCGTCGCAGCCGCCCGCAAAGGCGCGGACGCAGTCGACGGCATCGGAGTCCTTGCGTCCCAGCACGATCACCGGGACGTCGCCGACGCGGCGGCAAAGCTCGACGGCGAGAGAGTCGGCGGCCAGGACGAGGTCCGGTCGTGACCGCTCCGCCAACTCGAACGTCTCCACCGCTCCGGCCTCGAAGACCTCGAAGCCGTCTTGCCGCAGATGCCGCTCCAAAAACCCTCGGGTTGCAGGCTCAGGTTCGGCGAGGAGCAGCGCGCTGGTCATAACTCGAAGCTAGCAACGCCGTCGAGTCGCGAACAGGTGTCCTTTCGCGCGAATCTGCGCCGAACGATCCAGAGCGGGCGCGACCGGAAGAGCTACGCGACGAGCTGGAACGACCGCTCGTGCCGCGCCTCGATCAGCACGTCGACCACTGCTCCGTCGAACTGCTTGCCGCTGCAACGGCGCAGCTCTGCGATTGCGTGATCGGCGCTCATCGCCGGATGGTGCGGTCGCCCCTCCGTCATCGCGTAGAACGCGTCACAGACCGCGATGATCCGCGAGAGCAGCGGGATGTCGTCACCGGAGAGTCCATCGGGATAGCCCATCCCGTCGATCCGCTCGTGGGTCGAGCGGACCGTCGGCGCGACGCGGGCGAGCGCAGGAGCCGCCGACAGGATCCGTTCTCCGATCAGCGTGTGGTGGTGTGCAAAGGCCCATTCGTCCTCGCTCAGCGGGCCGGGCTTGGAAAGGATCGCGTCCGGAATCGCGAGCTTGCCGACGTCGTGCAACTCGGCCGCAAGCACGAGCTCCTGAAGCACTTCGTCCGGCAGACCCATCCGCTCGCCGACGGCCCGTGCGAGCCGAGCGACGGCCGAGAGATGTCCCCGGAGGTTGGAGTCACGCTCGTTGAGCGCGCTCAAGAGCACCTCACGAGTCTGGCGTCCCGCCGAAGCCCGCCTGCTGTCCTTGTTGCCGTACAGCCGCGTGTCGGCAATCCGGAGCGCCTCTGAAAGCTCGTGCGCCTCGTCGGGGAGAACGACAGCTCCGTAGGCCGAGCTGACCTGAAAGCCTTCGCCTTCGTCGCGCAGCGCGCGAAGAGCGGCCACGACGATCGGGCCGCGCTCGACGCCGTCTCCCTCGGCGATCA
>JBKJWJ010000084.1:0-8243 GCA_046716905.1 Gaiellaceae bacterium | reverse complement strand
GTGCTGTTGATCGGAACGGTCTTCGTGGAGGCGGACGAGATCACGATCCTTGCCGACCTGATCGTCCTCACCGTGACCGGCGGTATCCTCGCCGGTCTTTCCCGCGAGGTCCACTCCGCCCAGGAAGAGCTGGCGCGCGACCGAACTGCGGATGCGGCCGCACTTCATCTCGCCGAGCGAATCGGGTTTCCGCAGACGCTCGACGACGTCCTGGGGCCGTCGGTCGAGGAGCTCGGCCTCGCGACCGGCGCCAGCCGCTGCATCCTTCGCCTTCGTCCTCGCCCGGACGGAACGGCCCCGATCTACGAGTGGGACCGGCCGGGCTTCGAGCAGGCCGGACCTCCCTCGCCCCATCCCAACATCCTCCGAATCTTCGAGACGGGCGAGCCATTCGTCTCCGTGGACACGAAGGAAAGCGACCCGGCGACGCGAGCCTGGGCCGGCAGCATCGGTGCACGTGCAATCGTCGCCTGGCCGGTGACCTGGCGCGGAGAGGTCACCGCCGTCCTGGGCTTTACCGACGTTCGAGCGCGAGCCTGGGAGCTCGACGCCCTGCCGCTCCTCCGGCGCGTCGCACCCCTTGTAGGCGCCGCGCTCGCGCAGGCGGAGGCGTTTCAGGAGCTCCAACGGGTGACCGAGCTCCGGGCGGAGCTCGTGGCGCGCGTCTCACACGAACTGCGCACACCACTGACCTCGACGATCGGCTTCCTTCAGACCCTCGAGCGCTCAGACATTGAGGTGGGCGAGGCCGATCGGATCCGGTTCCTCTCGATTGCGCGAGGGGAGGCGGAGCGGCTGGCCACACTCGTGGACGACCTGCTCGAGCTCGCCCGCCTCGAACGCGGTCAGACCCCTCTCAAGATCGAGGCGGTGGATCTGGGCGAGCTCGCCGAGCGTGCGGCCCGCGGGCTCGAGCTACCACCAGGCCGCACGGTGGCCCTGGAGGTGCCGGCGGGTCATGTCGTCCAGGCTGATCCCGACCGCCTGCTCCAGGTGCTCTCGAACCTCTTGACGAACGCCCTACGGCACGGAGATGGAGACGTCGTCGTGTCGTCGACGATTGACGACCACGGCGCCGAGATCCTCGTCAGCGACGAGGGCGGCGGGATCCCGCGCGACCAGATCAACGAGCTCTTCCAGCCGTTCTCGCAGGGGAGCGGCGGCGCGCAGGGCACCGGGCTGGGTCTGGCGATCGCCCGCGCCCTCGTGGATGCGCACGGCGGAACGCTCGACTATCGCGCGGGTGGCGACGGCCGGCCGCACGCCTTCGTCGTGTCGCTTCCGGGTCGCTAGCAGGGATTTGGCGCGCCTAAGCGCCGTGGCACTTCTTGAACTTCTTGCCCGATCCGCAGGGACAGAGGTCGTTTCGGCCGACCTTGTCGAACTCCGAGGCGACGCGCTGTTGGGTCGCGACGCTCGTCGCGCCGCCTCCGAAGGCTCCTGCCTGCGCGCCGACCAGGGCTCCCGCCCCGGCTCCGGCCGCTGCGATCGCGTCTGAGCCTGCGAGCGACTGGTGCTCGTAGGCGAGACCGCCGTTCCCGCTCCCGTCGAAGTCATCAGCCGGATCCGGGGCGAGATCCGCAGCGTCGCCCGGCTCGACCTCCGCGTGGAAGAGCAGTGAGACGACCTCGGCGCGAATCTCGCGGTTGAGCTGCTCGAACATCACGTGCCCCTCGGCGCGGTACTCGACCAGCGGATCCTTCTGCGCCATGGCGCGAAGGTGCACGCCCTCGCGGAGGTAGTCCATGTTCTCGAGATGCTCCCGCCAGCGCTGGTCGACGACCTGGAGGATCACGTAGCGCTCGACCTGCCGCGCAAGCTCAGCACCCCAACCGCGGGCCCGTTCCTCGTACTCCTCCCGTGCCGTCTCGCGGAAATCGTCGACGAGAGCCTCACGGCTCAGCTCGGGAAGATCCTCGCGGATCTCCTCCTCGGTCATGTCCGTGCCCAAGAGGTCGTTGACCGCCTTCACGAGCTCGGAGATGTCCCAGTCCTCGGCGAAGTCCTCGGCCGTGTACTCGGCCACCATCAGCTCGATGACCTCGTCGATCCAGCCCAGGACGTCCTCGTAGAGGTCGTCGCCCTCGAGCACCCGGCGCCGCTGCTCGTAGATGACCTGGCGCTGCAGGTTGAGGACGTCGTCGTACTTGAGGACGTTCTTCCTCATGACGAAGTTCTGCTCCTCGACCTTCTTCTGCGCGCTCTCGATCTGCTTCGAGAGGATCGACGCCTCCATGGGCTGGTCGTCCGGCATCTTGAAGCGCTCCATGATGTTGTAGATCCGGTCGCCCGCGAAGAGGCGAACGACCTGATCCTGGCCCGAGAGGTAGTACCGGGACTCCCCGGGGTCGCCCTGGCGGCCTGAGCGGCCGCGAAGCTGGTTGTCGATCCGGCGTGCCTCATGCCGCTCGGTGCCGAGCACGTACAGGCCGCCCAGCTCGATCACGCCCTCGGCGAGCTTGATGTCGACGCCGCGGCCGGCCATGTTCGTCGCGATCGTGACTGCGCCGATCTGGCCCGCGTCGATGATGATCTCGGCCTCGCGCTCGTGCTGCTTCGCGTTCAGCACGGCGTGCTGGACGCCGCGCCGCTCCAGCCGTTGCGAGAGATGCTCTGATGTCTCGACGTCGATCGTGCCGACCAGGATCGGCTGACCGAGCTCGTTTCGCTCGACGATGTCGTCGACGACGGCGTCGAACTTCGCGTCCTTCGTCTTGAAGATCAGGTCGTTCTGGTCGGCGCGGACGACCTGCACGTTCGTCGGGATCTCGAGGACGCTGAGGCCGTAGATCTCGACGAACTCCTTCTCCTCGGTCTTCGCGGTGCCGGTCATGCCGGCGAGCTTCTCGTAGAGCCGGAAGTAATTCTGGAGCGTGATCGTCGCGAGGGTGACGTGCTCCTCCTGGATCCCGACGCCTTCCTTGGCCTCGATCGCCTGGTGGAGGCCCTCCGACCAGCGGCGCCCCTCCATGATCCGCCCGGTGAACTCGTCGACGATCTTGACCTCGCCGTCCTGGATGACGTAGTCCTGGTCTCGGTGGTAGAGCGCCTCGGCCTTGAGGGCCTGGTTCAGGTGGTTGACGAGCTGGACGTTTCGCGGGTCGTACAGGTTGTCCAGGCCGAGCGCGCGCTCCACCTTCTCGATCGCCGCCTGGCTCGGGGAGACCGTCTTGTGCTTCTCGTCGTACGTGTAGTCGAGGCCGGATTGCTCCGTCTCGTCGATGCCCTTGGGCGTCAGGCCCTGGCTCTGGATGCCCTCCATCACCTTCACGACGCGCGCGAAGTCGTGGTAGACCTGCGCTGCGACCTCGGGCTCGCCCGAGATGATCAACGGCGTTCGCGCCTCGTCGATGAGGATCGAGTCGACCTCGTCCACGATCGCGTAGTTGTGGCTTCGCTGGACGGTGCCCTCGATCGCGACCGCCATGTTGTCCCGCAGGTAGTCGAATCCGAACTCCGAGTTCGTCCCGTACGTGACATCGGCCTCGTACGACCGCTTGCGCTCGGCGAACGGCATCATGCTCTGGATGTAGCCGACCTTCATCCCGAGGGCGTCCCAGACGGGCTTCGTCCACTCGGGGTCGCGCTTGGCGAGGTAGTCGTTGACCGTGACGAGGTGGACGTTGTTTCCGGTCAGCGCGTTCAGGTAGAGCGGCTGGGTGGCGACGAACGTCTTGCCCTCACCGGTCTTCATCTCGGCGATGTCGCCCTCGTGCAGGGCGATGCCGCCCATCAGCTGCACGTCGAAGAGCCGCACGCCCATGGAGCGCTTGAACGCCTCGCGGACGGCAGCGTAGGCCTCGAAGAGGATGTCCTCGGCGCTCTCGCCGTTCTGGATCCGCTGGCGGAACTCTGCCGTCTTGGCCGGCAGATCTGCCTGCTCGAACTCTTCCTCCAGGGTGCCGATGTAGGCGGCCTGGTTCTTGAGCCGCTTGAGCCGGCGGCCTTCGCCGACGCGGAGGAACTTCTCGAAGTTTCCGAGGTCCGTGGCCACGAACTTAGGGTATCGGAGGTAACGCGACAGACCCTGAGCCGGGCCGCCGGTTCACAAAGGGTTTACCTTGACCGCCCAGAGATTGCCGTCGAGCCGCTCGGCGTGCAGGACGTACTCGGCGTGTTGTGCCGAACCGTAGGCCTCGAAGCTCGGGATGCTCTCCCACGCAGGACTGTCGTCGACGAGAAGGGTGCGCTCCCCGTCCTGGAAAGCAAGGCTGACCACGTCGCCGGCGACGTCCTCGGGGATCTCGACGACCTCGATCCGGTTCGCGGCCACCGCCCAGAGCGCGCCTTCGCGACGGACGGCGCGGGCTGTGTACGGAGGCGGGATCGTCTGCTCGACTGCCTCGGCGAGGGGTGCAAGCGCTCCATCCGGGACGGCGTCGTCGACAAGGAGAGTCCCGTCCGGCAGAGCCGTGAACTCGACCTCGTCGCCGGAGAGATCGGCAGCCTCGGCCGCGCCGACCGCGTCCCACTGGCGCGGCCGGCCACCGTGAAGCACGTCGAGCGTGCCTGCAAAGGACGGCGGCACGACGGGCGCGTACTTCGACTTCCATTCGAGCAGGCCAGTGCCCTCGGCCAGCTGCTCGTGCAGCGGTTTCTCGTGCCGCTTCCAGAACGGCATCTAGCGCACCGCCTGAGGCGGCACTACGTCTGCGGCTCGATCAGCCCGTACGCGCGGTCCCGCCGGCGGTAGACGACGTTCACGTCGCCCGTGTCCGCGTTCTGGAAGACGAAGAAGTCGTGGCCCACGAGCTCGAGCTGGAGGACAGCCTCCTCGGCGCTCATCGGCTTGACGGCGAACTGCTTCGACTTGACGATCCTCAGGTCTTCGTCGATAGGGACGCCGTCCTGCGGGATCCCGGCGTCGCCCGAGGATCCGCGGCGTGGTCGGCGCTTCTCGCGGTACCGTTTGACCTGCCGCTCGAGCTTCTCGACGAGCTGGTCGATCGAGGCCTTGTGGTCGGCTGACGCCTCACGCGCCCGCAGGACCGGGCCCTTCGTCCAGATCGTCGCCTCCGCGACGTGGTTCTGGGAGATCGAGGGGTTCTTCTCGACTGCGAGCTCGAGCTCGACCCGCGTCGGGTCCGCCAGTTGGCGCTCGAGCTTCGAGAGTTTCTCCTCCGCGTACTCGCGAATCGCGTCGCTGACCTCGACGTTCTTGCCCTTCACCTGGAGTCGCACAGAGCCCTCCCGAGATCGCCGTTGCCGGTCGCGCCCTTGATTCTATTGTCCGGACAGCCCGAGCGAACGTCACGACCTCGACGCGGCGAGCTCCGGCCTTCCGCAGGGCGGATGCGGCGGCCGAGACGGTCGAACCCGTCGTGTACACGTCGTCCACGAGGATCATCCGGCGGGGCGTCTGCTCTCGGGTGTGGAAGGCGCCTGCGACGTTACGACGGCGCTCGGGGAGCGAGAGGCCCCGTTGCCTCCTCGGCGTGCCGACAGCGCGCGCCAGCGACCCGATCACGGGCAGGCTCCAGTGGCGACCGAGCTCGCGGGCGAGCCGCTCAGCGGGATGGTGGCCCCGGCGAAGGCTCCGGTCACCGTCGGCGGGGATGAAGGCGATGGCGTCGGCCATGGGGCAGGCGACGGTCGAGCAGACGACCTCGGCCGCCAGCTCCGCGACTCGTCGCAAGCCGCGCTCCTTCCACGCCGCAACCAGTGCGGGCACCGCTGCCTGGTATGCGACCGCAGCCCTGGCGGAGGCGAAAGCGAGCCGCCGACCCGCGCATTCCCGGCAGCGCAGAACAGGCCAGACCGTCGGCGTCCCACACCGCGCGCAATGGGGCCCGAGGAGCAGAGGAAGCACGGCCCTACAACGTGTGCAGAGATCGGCACCCACGCTGGCGCATGACAGGCAACGACGAGGCAGCAGCAGGTCCAGAACCACATCGCCTCGACGCTAGAGGGAGAAAAAGCGCGGGTGGCACATGAACCTGTGCCGAAAGCGTTACTTCTCGAGCGTGTACTCGGTGCGCGCCGGAAGTCCCGCGCGCGCGCGCATCCGGTTGTCCGCGTCGCGCAACTGCTCACGGTTTCCGATGTCGAGCCAGTCGCCCGGGAACCGGTAGCCGTACACCGGAACCCGGCGATAGAGCCAGACGACGAATCGGCCGGGCTGGTCGGGCGAGTTGCCCTCGGCGAGGTACTCGTCGACGAGAGCCGCGTGATCGGCGCGAAAGAGATAAACGGCTGCCGCGGCAAGCGTGCTGGTCGGCGTCTCGGGCTTCTCGACGACCGACGTCACGCGGTCCTCGGCACCGAGCTCGACCATCCCGTAGTGGCGCATCAGCTCCAGGTCGCCGACGTCGTGGACGCAGATGGCGCTTCCTTCCTTCGCGCGCCAGAAGCCGACGAACTCGCTGAGGTCGAACTCGAACAGGTTGTCGCCCGCGACGACGAGCAGGTCTTCGCCCTCCAGGTCGGCCTGGTCACGGACGAAACGGACGTCTCCGATCGCCCCGAGACGATCCTCGTCCGTGCTCGTCCCGTCGTCGTGGACGATCACCGGTGTCGGGCGCTCGCCACCCTCCGCCCACTCCCGGAAATCAGGCGCGAAGCGCGAGTTCGTGACGACGTGGAGCTCGTCGATCTCCTCCACCGCGGCGATCCGCTCGTAGAGGTAGTCGAGCATCGGCCGTCCGGCGAGGGGAAGGAGAGGCTTCGCGACCCGGTCGGTGAGAGGTCGCAGCCGGGTGGCGTACCCGGCTGCGAGCACCAATGCCTTCAGTTTCTAGGTCCCCTCGTTCCAGGAGGCGAGGTAGTTCGCCTGATCTTCGGTCAGCTTGTCGATCGTGATGCCCATCGTCTCCAGCTTCAGCCGGGCGATCTCGCGATCGATGTCCGCCGGCACCGGGTAGACCTTCCGCTCGAGCTGCGCGGCGTTCTCAACCGCGTACTCGGCCGACAGCGCCTGGTTAGCGAACGACATGTCCATGACGATCGCAGGATGCCCTTCGGCCGCGGCGAGGTTGATCAACCGCCCGTCTCCGAGGAGATAGAGGCGGCGCCCGTCCTCGAGCGTGAACTCCTCGACGTACTCGCGCGCCTCACGCGACTCGGCGGCCATCTGCCTCAGCGCGGCGATCTCGATCTCCACGTTGAAGTGCCCGGTGTTGGCGAGGATCGCGCCGTCCTTCATCCGGGACATGTGCTCACGCGCGATCACCGACTTGTCGCCTGTCGCGGTGCAGAAGATGTCGCCGTCCTCGACCGCCCGCTCCATCGTCATGACCTCGAAGCCGTCCATCGCTGCCTCGATCGCGCGCAGCGGATCCACTTCGGTGACGATCACGTGCGCCCCCATTCCCTTCGCGCGCATCGCGACGCCCTTGCCGACCCAGCCGTAGCCGGAGACGACGAAGCGCTTCCCCGCGAGGAGAACGTTCGTCGCCCGGATGATCCCGTCGATCGTCGACTGGCCCGTGCCGTACCGGTTGTCGAACAGATGCTTCGTCTGCGCTTCGTTGACCGCGATGATCGGAAAGCCGAGCGCGCCGTCAGCTTCGAGTGCCTTCAACCGGATCACACCGGTCGTCGTCTCCTCGGTGCCGGCGATGATGTCGCCGAGCTGCTCGCGGCGGTGCGCGTGGAGGACGCCGATCACGTCGGCACCGTCGTCCATCGTCAGCTGAGGCTTGTGATCGACCGCCGCCTCGATGTGCTGGTAGTAGGTGTCGTTGTCCTCGCCCTTGATCGCAAAGACGGAAACGTCGTACTCATCGACGAGCGCTGCGGCCACATCGTCCTGCGTAGACAGGGGATTGGATGCGCACAACACGACGTCCGCGCCGCCGGCCTTGAGCGTCCGGGCGAGGTTCGCTGTCTCGGTCGTCACGTGGAGGCAGGCGGCGATGCGGTAGCCGGCGAGCGGCTGCTCTGCCTCAAAACGCTCGCGAATCGCGGCGAGCACGGGCATTTGCCGGTCGGCCCACGCGATGCGTCGCACGCCCTCGGGCGCGAGTGTCAGGTCTTTTACGTCATGGCGCTTCGTTGTAGCCATCAGCTCTCTCTCTGTGTCGGGGATCTGAAAATGTCTTTGGTCTAGGCCGCGAGGAGCCGTTCGTGCTTCCGCTGCTCCCAGTCGACCCAGTCGGTCGAACGGACGTCGGAGCCGGCAAGCCAGGAGTCAACCGCCATTCGCAGGGGCTGCTCGCGGCGCAGCCGCGCGGCGAAGGCAAGCTCGGTGAGCTCGACGTCGAAACGGCTGCGGAGCTGCCTGAGCGACCGCAGTTGATTCAGCT
>JBKJWJ010000083.1:0-3577 GCA_046716905.1 Gaiellaceae bacterium | reverse complement strand
ATGTTTTCGATTATGGCAACAATCTCAGAGGTGAGGCTCGTGAAGCTGGTGTAGAGGAAGCGTTTTCATATCCGGGCTTCGTCCCGGCGTATATTCGGCCGCTCTTCTCCCGCGGCATCGGGCCCTTTCGCTGGGCGGTGCTCTCCGGCGACGGGGCCGACATCGCGACGATCGACGCGGCGCTCGCGAAGCTGTTCCCGGACGACACGCTGCTCCAGCGCTGGCTGGAGATTGCTCCCGAGCGGGTCGCATTCCAGGGGCTCCCCGCGCGGATCTGCTGGCTCGGGCTCGGCGACCGCGCAAAGGCGGGGCTCGCGATCAACGACCTCGTCCGTCGTGGCGCCGTCTCGGCTCCGGTCGTGATCGGGCGCGATCACCTCGACTCAGGCTCGGTGGCCTCGCCTTACCGAGAGACGGAGGCGATGCGCGACGGCTCCGACGCGATTGCCGACTGGCCGATCCTCAACGCCCTCCTGAACACGGCGGCGGGCGCGACCTGGGTCAGCGTCCATCACGGCGGCGGGGTGGGCATGGGCAACTCGATCCACGCCGGCATGGTGGTCGTCGCCGACGGAACCGAGGAAGCGGCCGAGCGGCTCGAGCGGGTGCTGACGACCGATCCCGGCTCGGGTGTCCTCCGGCATGCCGATGCTGGCTATCCGGAGGCCCTCGAGGCCGCGGACGAGAACGGGCTCGTGCTGCCGATGGCTCCAACCGTCGAGTGAAGGATTGGCCCGGTGGCTCACGCCGGCTTCTGATCCGTGATCTGGCTCAGCTCGCGACGCCGGCAGGCTCCGGTGCACCGCTTCGCGGTGGCCCGTTGGGCGAGATCGATGTCGTCGAGGACGCGTACGTCCTCTGCGAGGACGGCCTGATCTCGGGCCTGGGCCGCATGCGCGAGCTTTCGCCGGTCGACGGCGAGGTCGAGGAGCTCGACGGGCGTGGGTTGGCGGCGATTCCCGGTCTCGTCGACTGCCACACGCACGCGTGCTTCGCCGGCGATCGCGTCGACGAGTTCTCGCTTCGTGCGGGTGGGGCGACCTACGAGGAGCTGCACGCTGCGGGTGGCGGGATCCTGTCGACGGTGCGGGCAACGCGGCAGGCGGGCGAGGAGGGCCTGCGCGAAGCGGTACGCCTGCATCGTCGATGGATGCTGAGCGCAGGCACCACGACGTTCGAATCCAAGTCCGGTTACGGGCTGGACCGGGACACGGAGCTCGCGTCGCTCCGGGCGATCGCAGAGGCGGGCGGCATTCCGACCTTCCTCGGCGCGCACTCAGTCCCGCCGGAACACGCGGATGCGGACGCATACGTGGACTTCCTCGTAGCTGAGGTCTTGCCGGAAGCCGCGACGATCGCCGAGGCGGCCGACGTATTCCTCGAGCGCGGTGCGTTCGACGCAGGGCAGGCGCGCCGCTACCTCGAGGCGGCACGCGAGCATGGGCTCGCGCTCCGCCTCCACGCGGATCAGTTCACGGAGTCGGGCGGAATCGAGCTCGCGATCGAGCTCGGCGCTCGCTCCGTCGACCATCTCGAGGCGACGGGGGAACGCGGAGTCGAAGCCCTCGCCGCAAGCGAGGTCGCCGCGGTCCTCCTCCCGGCGAGCGCACTCTTCCTCGCCAGGCCGATGCCGCCTGCTCGCGCGCTCGTCGATGCCGGCGCTGTTGTTGCCCTTGCCACGGACTTCAACCCGGGCAGCGCATTCTGCGAGAGCCTCTCGATCGTCTGCTCGCTTGCCTGCACGCAGCTCAAGCTCTCTCCGAGCGAGGCGCTTTCGGCGTGCACGGTGAACGCGGCTCACGTGCTCCGACTGGCCGACCGGAAGGGACGGATCGCGCCGGGCTACGACGCAGATCTCGTTCTTCTCGACGCACCGGATTGGCGTTACCTCGCCTACCACCTCGGCGGCGATCAGATCTCGACTGTCGTTCAGGCCGGGCAGGTCGCGTGGCGGCGCTAGGCTGATTTCGATGCCGAGCAGGAAGCAGCGGAGGCGCCGCCAGAAGGACCGCCGCCACGAGTACGAGTACGTCTACGTGGACGACGAGGGCCGGGAGGTCGAGGTCCCCGAGGACGAGGCTCCGATCACGAGGAATGGCAAACGGGCCCAGCAGCAGCCCCACAAGTCCAAGACGAGTGGAATGAAGGAAGTGCAACCGCCGTCTTTGCGTCGAGTCGGGAAGCGCGGCTTGATCTTTGCGCCGCTCATGTTCCTGACCGTCACCTTCCTGAGCGGCGAGCTGACGATCGCCCAGCGGGTCGTCAACACGGTCTTCCTGCTCGCGTTCTTCCTGCCGTTCAGCTACGCGATGGACGCACTGATGTACCGGCTGTACCGGAAGCGCACCGGCGCGACCTAGCCGGCGTCGACCTTCTCGCCGCGGTAGTGGCCCTTTCCGGGCCACGGAGCCAGGAGCAACAGGATCCGTGCGCCGTCGCGGCTCGACAGGCCATGCCGCTCGTTCGCGTCGAAGCGGAAGAGGGTTCCCGCCCCGGCGTCGACCTTCTCGCCGCCCGACTCGACCTCGACCTGGCCTTCGACGACGAGGACGTACGCGTTCTCGTGCACCTGGTGATCGCCGAGCTTCTGTCCCGCGTTGAGGGCGATCATGACCGCCCTCGCATCCTCCGTCGAGTGGAGCACGATGGGGCTCCGGCTCCCCTCGGCCATCTCCAGCTCCATGAGGTTCCAGCTCTGCACGGCGGCGATCCTACCCCTCTTCGAGCCCCTGGAACCCCGTCGTTAGACTCGCCGGATGCCACTTGCGGTCGACACCTACGCGCTCGGACCGACGCAGACGAACTGCTACTTCGTCCGCGCGGACGGTGCCGCAACCGAGGCCGTCGTGGTCGACCCGGGCTACGAGATCGCGCCACCCGAGGCCGCAGTCAAAGCGATTCTCGTGACCCACTGTCATTGGGATCATCTCGGGGGAATCGCCTCGCTTGCCGAGGCCACGGGCGCGCCGGTCTACATGGCTGATCACGAGGCGCCCGTGCTCGAGGATCCGCTGTCCTTCTTCCCCGACCAGCCGATCCGCCCGTACAGCGCTGACGTCCGCCTGAAGGGAGACGAGACGCTCGAGATCGCAGGGATCGCATTCGAGGTCGTCGAGGTGCCCGGCCACTCTCCAGGCCACATCGCGTTCGCGGCCGAGGGGGCGCTCTTCTCCGGCGACGTCCTCTTCGCGGGCAGCGTCGGCCGCACCGACCTCCCGTTTGCGGACTGGGACACGCTCGTGGAGTCGATCCGGGCGCTCTTCGACCGGTTCCCGCCGGAAACCGTCGTCTACCCGGGCCACGGCCCGCCGACGACGCTCGGAGCTGAGCAGGCGCGAAATCCTTTCCTCGCGGAGCTGCGCGCATCCTGACGTTTCCGAGACGACGCTGCGGGTGCGCGGCCGGAGGG
Organism: Gaiellaceae bacterium; assembly: GCA_046716905.1. Lineage (GTDB taxonomy): Bacteria > Actinomycetota > Thermoleophilia > Gaiellales > Gaiellaceae > JACDAN01. The sequence goes on along the minus strand of JBKJWJ010000083.1, from coordinate 168 downwards.
GACAGTGCATCGCGCACGGCCCCGGCAGGCCGCGTGCTCGCAGGATCGTCAGGCTCCCGCGGAGGCCGGCTCCGCCTGCCGGGAGCGGGGGCCGGCCGGAGGCGTCAGGCGTGAGCTTCGAGGCGCCGAGGGGAACGCATGACATCCTCCCCTCCGAGCAGCCGCTCT
>JBKJWJ010000082.1:0-5125 GCA_046716905.1 Gaiellaceae bacterium | reverse complement strand
TGGTTAAGCGGCTGACCATGAAGTCGAGCCCAGGAGGGGAGCGAGCACGAGCTCGACCTCTCGCCTATACGGCTCGCCGTCGTACGCGTGCACAGGATGCGGGTCGAGCTCGTGCTCGGTGAGCTCGCCACCACGGCGAACGTAGATCACCGGATAGATCGCGCCAGACGCGTCCATCTCGATCGTGACGGCTGCGGCGTCGGTCCCGCCTCCCCCGTCGACGAAGTGCTCGAGGGGCAGGATCCCCTCGTCCTGGATCCCCAGGGCTTCGTGCAGCGAGACGACGCGCGCGAGATAGCCCTTCTGGATCCAGAGCTCCGGCGACCGCGTCAGCTCGTCCTGCAGAAGCGGGCCGACCTCCGCCGAGCTGAGCCGCCGGCGCGGCTGCTCGACGCCCAGGCGCGCGGCGAGCTGCCGAACCAGGACGCGGGCGTTGTAGCGAAAGCCGTTCACCGAGCCGGAGTTCGAGGCGAGCCCGTGCTTCTCGAGCCCGCGGGAGGCGACCGTGATGTTGCCGGCGAAGAAGATCCCTGGCACGGAGATGCTTTCCCAGAACGGGGTCAGCGCGGGGACGCGGTCATTCCTGACCGTCACGACTCCGAGCTCCGGGAGATCTCCGAGCGGCGCCTTGAAGCCGGTCGCGAGGATGACCTCGTCGGCGTCGAACTCGAGACGTCCCTCCCAGTTCGTCCCGTCGGCGAGCACGCGGAGGCCGCCGGGACCACGCTCGATGCCGGCGATCGCAGCGTCGACCACGTACGTCCCTGCCGCCCCGCGAACGTACTCCTCGTAGGGCTGGAGGTACCGCACCCTGAGCGGAGAGTGCGCGAGGACGGAGATGTCGACGGAACGAGGCGAGACGAGGACCAGGCTTCGCGCCCAGGGGAGGAGGCCGTAGGCGAGCTCGAAGCCCGAGTTCCGCTTTCCGATGATGACCACGCGCTTGTCCGCGTAGGAGCCGGCCGTGCCGGCGTCGACGTAGTGCGATCCGAGCTCCGCACCGACGAGGGCGGGGGTCCACGGCTCTGTCATCCCGATCGCGAACACGACCGCGCGGCAGCGGTATTCCCCGTCCGTCGTCTCGAGGACGAACCCGGCGCCCTCGCGGCGAGTTCCGGTCCACCGGCATCCGTACCGCGCCTCGATTCCGGTTTGCTCGGCGAAGGAGACGAGACCGGACTCCATCTCCGCGCGGGCCGGGACGTCGAAGCTGCGGTCCATGAATCCGGCGACGAGCCCTCGAGCGTCGGGCTCGTCGGCCACCAGGCTGTTGTGGTCGTAGCCCTCGTACTCCCGGCTCCGCCGGTCGCAGGGCGCGTCCGGTTTCGTCCAGCTGATCAGGCGCTCGAAGACGGGAAAGCGGCGGAACATCCCGCCCGGGCTGTCGTCCGCCGACAGCAGCGCGTGGCTCGTGACGCCGGCGCGTCGCAGGCTGTAGCTCGTCTGGAGGCCCGCGGGGCCTGTCCCGACCACGACGACGTCGTAGTCGCCCGGAGGGAAGGGGGCGTCTAGCTCTTCCACTCGGTGGTCTCCCGCAGGCGGCGCGCCTCGGCCTGGAACATCCGGAAGAGGACACGTGGGTGCTCGATGAGGAATGGCTCGAAGTCCGGCCCCGGAACGACGAGGCAGCGAAGCATCGTCGCTGCCTGGATGCCGGCGTTCGGCGGCTCTCCGGTCAGCAGGGAGATCTCGCCGAAGAAATCGCCGGGCCCGAACCGCGTGCGCTCCACGCCGTCGATCTCGAGGATCGCCTCGCCCTCGAGGATCACGAAGAGTCCTGAGCCCTTGAGGCCCTGGCGCAGAACTCGAGCCTCTGGCGGGAAGAGCTCCTCTTCGAACCTGTGGGCGACGCCCTCCTGCTGCGCCGCGCTCAGATCCGCGAAGAGCGCGAGGCGGGCGAGGATCTCCCGGACTTCAGCCACGTGCGGAGCTTAAGGCTGGCTCGGGCTCGGGCTCCCTCTCGACGCTACGGCTCACCATCAGCGCGACACCGACGACGATCGCGGCGCCGGCGATCAGCGTTCGCTCGGTGATCACTTCGTCGTTGAAGGCCCAGCCGAGGGCCACTGCGATGACGGGGTTCACGTAGGCGTAGGTCGAGACCGTGGAGGCCGGCACGGTCTTCAGGAGCCAGACGTACGCGCTGAAGCCGATGAGCGAGCCGACGACGACCATGTACGCGGTCGCGAGCAGTGCTTCTGTGGTGAACGTAGCGTCGTCGAACTCCCCACGTGCGCCGCTGACCACGGAGAGCAGGGCGCCGCCGGCCAGCATCCCCATCGCGGCTCCGAGCAAGGTGTCCTTCGGAAGCGGCGACCGTTGCGAGTACACGGACCCGGCGACCCAGCCGAGCGCTCCGAGGACTATGACCAGGGCGCCGATCGGCTCCGCTCCCTCCTCGCCTGAAGGATCGATGAGCAGCACGAGGCCCGCGAACCCGAGGAGCAGGCCGGCAAATGCCCGCCCGCCGAGCCGCTCGCCCAGCGTGAGGCGAGCGACGATCGCGAACCAGAGTGGAATGGTGCCGACCAGGAGCGCCGCGATCCCCGAGGGAACGTCCTGCTGCGCCCAGGCGAGACCGCCATGGCCGACGAGGAAGAGCCCGCCGCCGAAGACGAACGCCGCACCCCACTGCTTCCACCCGAGCGACTCACGTTCCCGCCGCCGAACGAGCACCCAGGCAAAGACGATCGCGCCGACGCAGAGATGCCGGAGCGCCATCGAGAGGAACGGCGGGAGATCGCGCACGACGACGGCGATCGCCAGGAACGTCGACCCCCAGACGACGTAGATCGTCCCGAGCGCTGCCCACACTTTTAGTCGCATCGTCTTCTCTAACGTCCGGTGCTACGTTCCCATTCGGGGGGAGGTAGATGCTCGACCGCGAGACGATCGAAGAACGCCAGCGCGACCGGGCCGAGGCGCTGGAGGACCTCAGTCGCGCCAAGCGGGAGCTTGCGGACGCGGCGCGGCGGCTGGCCGAGCGAGAGCAAAAGCTCGCTGAGCGGGAGAGGCGCCTCGAGGAGCAGATGCACCGGGCCGCTCGCAAACTCGACACCAGGCGCGATCGCCAGGATCGCATGTCGGCGTTCCGCACCAAGGTCTCCGAAACCGACCTGCTGAAAGGCCGCCAGAAACGGAAGGAGTCCGAGCTCGACCGCGGGGAGAAACGGCTCTCGCGCCGCGAGTCGGACGTCGAGACACGCTCCGGCGAAGCGGAGGTGCGCGCAGCTGAGCTGAACCGGCGAACCGAGGCCCTCGTCGCTCGCGAGCTCGAGCTCGACGCGCGAGACGGCGAGTCGAGCCGACACCACGAGGAGGCCAAGCGGCTTCGCGCCGAGCTCGACGAGCGCGCGGAGGAGCTGTCGACTCAGGAGCAGGCGCTCGCCGAGCGTGAGCAGCGGGCTGCGGAGTCGGAACGGTCCGCGGCCGCGCTTGCGGAATCGGTGGAGGCGAGGAGTGAAGCGCTTGGGGCACGGGACGACGAGCTGGCCGCGCGGATGGCCGAGCTTGAGTCCCGCGAGAAACGATTCCGGAAGGACGAGGCTCGACAGGCGGCGACCTCAGAGCGGCTCGAGCGCCACTCGGCTGACCTCGCGGACCGCGAGCAGGCGCTTGCCCGTCTCGGCCAGAGCCTGCTCTCACGGCGAGACGGCGCGCAGCCGCGGCAGACCGACGAAGAGCCCGAAGCGAGCGTCGCGTTCCAGGACGGGCTCGACGCACTCAGCGCAGCAGCCAAATCGCGGCACCCCGCGAAGCAGACCGAGACCTAACCCCGGCTAGCCGCCTTGCGACCTCACGTCTCGAGAGCGGACTTCAGGTCGTGCACCAGGTTCGCCGCGGTCAGATCGACGCCGGGATGGAGCGTCGAGCGCCACTCGCCTTCGGTGTCGTAGACCCGTACCGGGGCCGAGTGCATGTTGCTGTTTTCCGTGTCGACCGACGGAAGGATCTTGAACCCGTCCCAGACCGGGCGTAGCTCCGAGACCGTTCCGGACACGTACCGGAGCTCGTCCCGCGCCCGAAACCGCTCGAGGAACGATCGGATCCGCGCCGGCGTGTCGTTGACCGGGTCGACGCTGAAAGCGACGGCGAGAACTTGCTCGCGATCGCTGCCGAGCAGGCGCATGGCCTCGCCGATCTGGCGAGCGACGATCGGGCAGGCCTCCGTGCACTGGGTATCGAGAAACGTGATCGCCACGGCCTTCTCCCGGAGCTCGGGCTCCACCTCGTAGGCGGCATCCGGTATCGCCAGACCCTCTGGCGGAGTGCTGCCGCGGAACTCCGCGCCGTCGCCGCCACGGGCGAGGACGAGTCCGAGGACGACGGCGAGCGCCCCAAGGAGGGCGGCGCCCAGAAATGCGAGCTTCACCTAACGGAGTCTGCCGACGAAGATCGTCACCGTGGAGCCTGAAGCGGCGCTCGAGCCACCGCTAGGCGCCTGCCGAATGACGATTCCGTCCTGCGAAGCGTCCGTGACCGGCCGGTCGGTGACCTGCACGGAAAACCCGGCACCTTCGAGCGTGGACTGAGCGGTCGCCTCGTCCTGGCCGACCGTGTCGGGCACGGCCGCCTCGCCCTCGGTCGTCGCAGTGGTTACGACCGTCGTCGTGCCGCCGCCCGGCCCCTTCGAGACGTTCAGGCGCACGACGGATCCGCGGAGCGCGCGTGCCTTGCCAGTCGGATTCTGAGCCACGACAGTGCCGTCCGGCTGCGTCCCCGGGACCCGAACGACCCGGGCTCGGAACCCGGCGTTCGACACCTGCGAGGTCGCCTCTCCGAGAGCGAGCCCGACGACCTCCGGGACCGTCGAGAGGTTCGGTCCACTGGAGACGACGACGATCGCCGGCGACGCTTTTGGCACTTCGGTGCCGGGCGCAGGCAGCTGGCGAAGCACGATCCCCTTGGGCTCCTTCGACGGGACTTCCTGGGCGCGCGGACGAAGCTCCGCGGCTCGAAGGCGCTGGAGCGCCTGGGCGACCGCTAGCCCGGAAACGTCGGGAATCTCGGTCCTGAGCGGGTCGCGCGCCACGGAGAGGACGACGATTCCGCGTTTGCCGTAGAGCGTTCCGGCCTTCGGCCGCTGCGCCACGATCTCGCCGGCCGGCTTGCCGCTCACCACACG
>JBKJWJ010000081.1:0-4341 GCA_046716905.1 Gaiellaceae bacterium | reverse complement strand
GCCGAGAGTGCTCCTGCTCGACGAGCCGCTGGCAGCCCTCGACTCGAACACGCGGAACCGGGTGCGAACAGAGCTCGCCCAGTTGCTAGCCGAGATCCGCCTCCCCACCCTGCTCGTCACCCACGACAAGGAGGACGCGCAGGTACTGGCGGATCGCAGGATCGCCCTGCACGAAGGAGCCCTCCTCTAGAGTCGCCCGCGAATGGACGACCGGACGCCTGCCTGGGGGATCGAGCCCGTCCCGGAGCGGCTTCGGACTCTCGGTTTCCTCGACCAGACCGTTCTCTGGGGAAACCTCGGCGTCTCGCTGCTCGTGCTGGTGATCGGGGCGCTGCTCGTCCCGGCGCTCTCGCTTCGGGACGCGCTCCTCGCGATCCTGGTCGGCGGCCTGATCGGAAACGCGATGGTCGGGGCCGCCGGTCTGATCGGCGCCGACGCGCGTGTGCCCACAATGGTCTTGCTCCGTGCGCCGCTCGGTCGCCGCGGCTCCTACATCCCGACCGCGCTCAACACCGTCCAGTGTCTCGGCTGGGCCACGTTCGAGCTGATCATCATCGCCACGGCCGCGAGCGCCCTCTCGGATGAGCTCTTCGGCTTCGAGGCGAGGCCTTTCTGGACGGTCTTCTTCGGTGTTCTCGCCGGGCTCTTCGCACTGCTCGGGCCTGTGGGCTTCGTCCGCCGAATCCTCCGGCGGTTCGGGGTCTGGATCGTTCTCGCTTCGCTCCTCTACCTCAGCTGGTGGGCGATCTCCGAGGCCAACCTCACGGCGTTCTGGAACGCGCCGGCCCAGGGCGGCTCGTCCTTTTGGCTCGGCACCGACCTCGTAATCGCGATCACCGTCTCCTGGGTGCCGCTCGTCGCCGACTACACCCGTTTCTCGCGCGACCGGCGGGGAGCGTTCTGGGGCGCGGGCGGCGGGTATTTCATCGGCGCAACCTGGATGCTCGCGCTCGGCGTCTTCATCGTCCTCAGCCGCGGACTGAGCGACCCCACCGCGATCCCGCCCGCGGTCGCCGCCGCCGGGCTCGCCGCCGCCCTGGCGCTCCTCGCCGTCACGCTCGACGAGACGGACGAGGCGTTCGCCAACGTGTACTCGGCGGCCGTCTCGCTCCAGAACGTCGTCTCACACGTCGAGCAACGAGTGCTGATTGCCGGCGTGGCGATTATCGCCACCGTCGGTGCGCTCGTGATCGAGCTCAGGAACTACGAGTCATTCCTGCTGCTGCTCGGCTCCTGCTTCGTTCCGCTCTTCGGGGTCCTGCTCGCTGACTGGCTTCGCTCGGGAGCCCGCTACACGCGCGCCCAGATCTTCAACGCGCCTGCCTGGAGGCCTGAACTGTTGTTCGCCTGGCTCGTCGGCTTCGCTTTCTACCACTGGCTCCACGAGCCGCCGCTCGGGCCCCCATGGTGGGTGGACATCGTCGAGGAAACCCGCCAGCAAAGCCTCGGCATCGGTGCGTCCCTGCCCAGCTTCGCGGCGTCATTTGCGCTCGCCCTCGCGCTGAGCTCGCTCGGGTCTCGGTTGCCCCAACCTGCTTCAAAGTGGTAAGGATCGGCCACTGAACCCGTGGCCGAGGTCACTTTCTCAGATGTCGCCAAGATCTTCGCCGACGGCACTCGGGCCGTCTCCGACCTGACCCTCGACGCGAAGGACGGAGAGTTCATGGTCCTCGTCGGCCCGTCCGGCTGCGGAAAGACGACCGCGTTGCGCATGGTCGCCGGCCTCGAGGAGATCTCCGAAGGTGAGATCAAGATCGGAGACCGCATCGTGAACGACGTCGCCCCGCGCGACCGTGACATCGCGATGGTCTTCCAGAGCTACGCGCTCTACCCGCACCTGTCGGTGTACGACAACATCGCCTTCAGCCTCCGGCTCCGAAAGGAGAACAAGGCCGAGATCGACAAGCGCGTGAAAGAGGCCGCGCGGATCCTCGACCTGGAGGCGCTGCTCGACCGCAAGCCACGGGCCCTCTCGGGAGGCCAACGCCAGCGGGTGGCGATGGGCCGCGCGATCGTCCGTCAGCCCGCCGCCTTCCTCATGGACGAGCCGCTGTCGAACCTCGACGCGAAGCTCCGGGTTCAGATGCGGGCAGAGATCAGCAAGCTCCAGCGCACCATCGGTGTCACGACGATCTACGTCACGCACGACCAGATCGAGGCGATGACCATGGGCGACCGCGTCGCGGTCATGCGCAAGGGTGAGCTCCAGCAGGTCGCGCCGCCCCAGGAGCTCTACGACCGCCCGCTGAACCTCTTCGTCGGCGGCTTCATCGGCTCGCCGGCGATGAACCTCGTCGAGGCGAAGCTCGAGCGCGAGGATGGAGGGCTGGCGGCCGTGCTCGGTGAAACGCGACTGAGGCTGGACGACGAGACGCTCTCGTCGCGCCCCGCTCTCCGTTCCTTCGAGGGCAAGGATCTCGTCGTCGGCATCCGGCCCGAGCACCTCGAGGACGCGGCCATCGCGCGGGACAGCCCGCCCGACCGGCGCCTGAAGGGACATGTTGAGCTGCGCGAAGCGCTGGGCTCCGAGCTGATGGTGCACCTGGCGATCGACGCGCGACCGGCGATGACGCAGGAGGTCAAGGAGCTCGCCGAAGACGCCGGGACCACGGCTAAGGAGCTCGGCGGCGGAGACAAGCATCGCGCGGTCGTGGTCGGCCGCTTCGGGGCGGACTCACAGGTCAAGGAGGATCACGACACCGAAGTCGCCGTCGACACCCGCGCGCTCCACTTCTTCGACCCGGAAACAGGCATGGCCATCTACAACGGAAACGAAGCGAAAGGGGCATCAACATGAAACGACGTTGGTTCATCCCCGTCGCCGTCCTGTCCGCAATGGCGCTCGGACTGGGCGCATGCGGCGGAGACGACGGCGGCGGCGGAACGGCGAAGGGGGATGGGACTGTCACGGTCTTCTCGCTCTGGGGCGGAAGCGAGCAGGAGGCCTTCCAGAAGGTCCTCACCCAGTTCGAGCAGGACACGGGGATCAAGACGAAGTACGAGTCGATCCGCGACTTCCTCCCGTTCATCCGAACCAGGCTCGCCTCAGGGAACCCCCCCGAGGTCGGCATCATCCCGCGGCCAGGCGTGGTCGCCGAGCTCGCTCGCGACGAGTCGCTGATCGCGCTCGAGGACCTCGGCCTCGACCCAGAGGAGATCAACAGCAACTACAGCGACACGTGGACGAGCCTCGCGACCGTGGACGACAAGGTGTACGGCGTCGTCGCGAAGGCGAACTCGAAGAGCGTCGTCTGGTACAAGCCGAACTCTTTCAAGGAGAACGGCTTCGAGGTCCCGACGACCTGGGACGCGCTGCTCGACATCACCGAGCAGTACAACAGCAAGGGCAAGAAGCCATGGGCGGTGGGCGCGCAGGGGCGTGACAACTCGTGGACCCTCACCGACTGGTTCGAGAACATCTACGCCCGCAAGGCCGGCGGCGACAACTACACGAAGCTGTTCAACGGCGATCTCCCGTTCAACGACCAGACGGTCAAGGACTCGATGACGGAGATGACCAAGATCATCAACGACAAGTACGTCGCCGGCGGGATCGACACTGCCCTCGCCATCACCTTCGTCGACGGAATCGGCCGGGTATTCAGTAAGAAGCCCGTCGCCGAGATGTACATGGAGGGCGGCTTCGTCGGCGGCATCGCGCTCGGCGACGTCAACAAGGACCTCAAGGTCGGGGAGGACATCGACTTCTTCCCGTGGCCGACGATCGACGAGGCCAATGGCAGCCCGCTCGTCGGAGGCGGCGATGTCGCGGCCGCGTTCGTCAACAACGAGGACGTCGCGAAGCTGATCGAGTACCTGTCGACGCCCGAGGCCGGCAAGGTCTGGGTCTCGACCGGTGCGATCGCCTCACCCAACAAGGGCGTGGCGACCGCTGATTATCCGAACGAGCTCGTCGCCAAGGAGGCCGACCAGCTGAAGACCGCCGAGTCGTTCCTCTTCGACGGCTCCGACCTCCTGCCCGGCACGCTCGGCCAGGACTTCGGGACTCTGCTCCAGAACATCGTCAAGAGCCCCGACAACATGGACTCACTCCTCGACGATTACCAGACGGAGGCGGAGAGCGCCTTCGCTGCGAAGTAGCACGTAAGACCCGTGAGCAGCACCGCCGTCCCCGGACCAGTCGGTAGACCCCGGGGACGGCGGCTGCCCTCGATCTTCCGCAAGCAGGGCTGGCAGGGATTCCTGTTCATCCTTCCGGCCATCGCCCTGCTCGCCCTGCTGGTCGTCTGGCCGCTGATCCGGACGATCTACTTCAGCTTCGGCGAGACCAACTCGAGGCTCCAGTTCACCGAGTGGGTCGGGCTCGCCAACTACGAGCGG
>JBKJWJ010000080.1:0-4057 GCA_046716905.1 Gaiellaceae bacterium | reverse complement strand
ATGCGCCAGCTGTGCGATCTGCAGCACGCCGTCGGCGTCTGACCCGCAGCGCGGGGCTTCCGCCCAGCAGGGGCGACAGGACTCGAACCTGCAACCCCCGGTTTTGGAGACCGGTGCTCTACCAATTGAGCTACGCCCCTGGGCCTTGTTCGATTGTAGACGCGCCCTTTCGCGCATCAACACGACATGACCGACCAGCCGCTCGAGACCGCGAGGACGCCGAGCCTGACGAGATCGAAGAGCCCGGACCGATGACGAAGGCGACAGCGAGCAGACCCTTCTCGACGAGTAGGCTCGCGCCTGTGGCCAGGCCCGCGCAGCGCCGTGCTCAGGGTGTCCTCTTCTCGTTCATCACCGTCTTCTTCGCAGGCATCGCGGCGGCCGCGTACAACGCCGAGGCCTGGGTGATCGCCGTCGCCGCTGGAGCACTCGGGCTCTGGATGGGGGGTCTTGCGATCCGAACGTTCCGGACTGCACGTGAGGAGATAGCGCGCTAGCGCCGTATCCTTCTCTAGCCGTGAGCGCTCAAGTCGACGAAACCCAGACCCTGTGGCGGGCGTATCGCTCGCATCCGGACGACAAGGCGCTCCGCGACCGTCTGATCCTCACGTATGCGCCGCTCGTGAAGTACGTCGCCGGCCGGCTCGGCAGCGGCCTACCGGCGCACGTCGAGGAGGAAGATCTCGTCTCGTACGGGCTCCTGGGCCTGATCGGCGCTATCGAGCGCTTCGATCCCGAGCGCGACATCAAGTTCGAGACGTACGCGATTGCCCGGATCAAGGGGGCGATCATCGACGAGCTGCGCTCGCTCGACTGGGTACCGCGTTCCGTTCGCGCGCGGGCCCGTGAGATCGAGCGCGCAATGGCTGCGCTCGAGGCGAAGCTCCACCGGCCGCCGACCGACGAGGAGATCGCCAAGCAGGTCGGGATCACCGTGGAGGAGCTCGAGGACAGCCTGACCGACATCTCTCGCTCGTCCATCGCCGCGCTCGACGAGCTCTGGACGATCGGCGGCTCCGGCGGCGACCAGGTCGCCCTGATCGACACGATCGAGGACACTGACGCGCCTTCACCGGAAACGTCGCTCGGCGCGACCGAGCTCAAGGAGGCCCTCGGCGAGGCGATCTCCCGCCTGCCGGAGCGCGAAAAGCTCGTCGTCACCCTCTACTACTACGAGGAGCTCACCCTCCGCGAGATCGGCGAGGTGCTCGGTGTGACCGAGTCTCGCGTCTCGCAGCTCCACACCAAGGCGATCCTGCGCCTCAAGGCTCGCCTCTCGGGCGCGGCACAGCGGGCAGAAGAGAAGTAGCTCCCCGATAAGATCGCGGGTCCCATCGACCCCGAGGAGGACCTGCCCCTATGGCCGCCGTCGAGCCCGGAAAGATCCGCAACGTCGCCGTCACCGGACACCGGGGCACGGGAAAGACCTCGCTCATCGAGGCAATGCTCTTCCAGTCGGGCGCGATCAACCGCCTCGGGACGATCGAGCAAGGCTCGACGGTCGGTGACTGGGACGAGGACGAGCAGCGCCGGCAGATGTCGATTTCCGCGGCGCTCTGCCACACGGAGTGGCAGGGCCGCAAGATCAACCTGATCGACACGCCCGGCGAGCCGAGCTTCCAGGGCGACATGATCTCCGCTCTCCGCGTCGTCGAAGGAACGCTGATCGTCCTCTCGGCGGTCATGGGCGTCGAAGTGCAGACGAACCGGGTCTGGGGCAGGGCGAAAGAGCTCGACCTCGCTCGTGTCCTGTTCGTGAACATGCTCGACCGGGAGCGCGCCGACTTCTTCCGCGTGCTCGAGCAGATTCGGAACACGTTCTCGACCCGAGCCGTCGCCGTGCACCTGCCGATCGGAGTCGAGCACGAGGTCAACGGGATCGTCGATCTCCTCCACATGAAGGCCTACATGAGCGCCGAGGGTGCGAAGGAGGCGGCCCCTGGTGAGATCCCGGCCGAGCTCGCCGACCAGGTGGCCAAGTACCGCGAGCAGCTCCTCGACTCGGTGGTCGAGACCGACGAGAGCCTGATGGAGCGCTACCTCGACGGCCAGGAGCTTTCCGACGAGGAGGTCGCGCACGCACTGAAAGACGCCGTGACTCGAGGCGAGATCTTCCCGGTCGCCTGCGGCGTCGCGACAAAGAACCTCGGGACGACCGCGACGCTCGACCTGCTCGTTGAGGGTGTCCCCTCGCCGGCGAAGAAGGACTTCGACGTCCACATCGACGGCGCCGAGAGCGCCGCCTTCGTCTTCAAGACGGTCGCCGACCCGTTCGCCGGCCGGATCAACGTCTTCCGGGTGATCGAGGGCACGGTCGGCGCCGACGCGACGCTCGTGAACTCACGCAACCACAACAAGGAGCGAGTCGGGCAACTCCTCATCCTCCAGGGGAAGGACCACGATCCGGCCGATGCCTTCGGACCGGGCGACCTCGGGGCGGTCGCGAAGTTGAAGGACGTCCTGACCGGCGACCTGCTCCTCGACCGGGAGACAGGGGCGGAGCCGCCGACGATCGGGTTCCCCGAGCCGGTGATGAGCTTCGCGATCTCACCGAAGGCGAAGGGCGACGAGGAGAAGCTCGGCACCGCGCTCCGGCGGCTCTCCGAAGAGGATCCGACGCTCGTCATGCGCCGCGATCCGCAGACCGGGGAGCAACTGCTCTCGGGTCTCTCGCAGATGCACGTCGAGGTGGCCGTGCAGCGCGTCAAGCGGCGTTTCGGAGTCGAGGTCGACCTACGGCCGCCGCGCGTGCCGTACCTCGAGACGATCCGCAAGGGGTCGCGAGGCCACGGCCGCTACAAGAAGCAGACCGGTGGGCGCGGCCAGTTCGGCGATTGCCAGATCGTCCTGGAGCCGCTCGAGGGGCACACCGGCTACGAGTTCGTCGACAAGATCGTCGGCGGCGTCATCCCGCAGAGCTTCCGGCCCGCGGTCGACAAGGGGATCCAGGAGGCGATGGTGCACGGCGAGCTCGCGGGTGCCCCGGTGCAGGGCGTGCGCGTCCTCCTCGTCGACGGCTCGTACCACACGGTCGACTCGTCTGAGATGGCGTTCAAGATCGCCGGGTCGATGGCTTTCAAGGAGGCCTACGGCGCCGCTGAGCCGGTTCTCCTCGAGCCGATCATGGAGGTCGACGTGTCCGTGCCGGACGATGCGGTGGGTGCCGTGAACGGCGACCTGAACTCGAGGCGCGGACGGCTGCATGGGATGGAGCCGACCGGAAGCGGCATGACTTCGATCAAGGCCGAGGTCCCGATGGCGGAGATGCTGACCTACTCGCAGTCACTGACGTCGATCACCGGCGGGCGCGGCGACTACCACATGCATTTCGCCCGCTACGAGGAAGTCCCGACGCACGTGGCTCAGCAGGTCATGGCCGACTCGCAGAAGGAGACGGAAGAGGTCAAGGCCTGAAGCGCCGGCTCAGCGAGGGCGGCGCGAGGAAGTTGGGGGACCGGGAGCGCGAGGTCGGCCTCGATCCCGAGGACGACGCGGCCCGCTGGCTCGCGGAGAACGACCCGCCACCCGAGCCCGCGCCGCCGAAGGCCGCGCACAAGTCCAAGAACCTGCATCGGTGGCGACAGCGGCGCGAGCGTGGGGAGGCCTAAGGCCTAGACCGTTGCCGTCTGGGGCTGCTCGTTGCCGGCCTGCAGCCGCTTGATCAGATCCGAGACGTCGGCCAGTTCCTGTTCCAGATCGCGCTGGTAGTTCTCCAGGCGCTCGAGAACGCGTTCGCGGTCGTACCAACCCTGGCCGAGGCCGCGGTGGCGGCGAAAGCCGCGATGTCGTCTGTGATGCATGGTCACCTCCTCTCTCCGTGTCTGGCGAGGAAACGTGCGATGCGCGTTTGCGAATCTGTCAGTGCGCTAGCCCACTGGTCGAGAAGCGCGCGCCCCTCGTCGGTGAGCCGGTAGACCCGTTTGCTCGGGCCGGCAGCCTCGTCGTCCCACTCGGAGCTGACGATGCCTTCGGCCTCGAGAACGCGGAGGAAGCGGTAGAGGTTTCCCATGTCCACGCGCTCGCCGGTCAGCTCGGGGAGCTGTTCGAGAAGCTCGTA
>JBKJWJ010000079.1:0-8446 GCA_046716905.1 Gaiellaceae bacterium | reverse complement strand
ACGGGGACGGAAGAGCGCCTGGCGACAGGCGATGCGGTCAACGTGGCGGCGCGCCTCGAGCAGGCCGCACAGCCGGGCGAAGTGCTGGTCGGGCAGCCCACGCTCGCGCTCGTCCGCAACGTAGCCGAGGTGGAGCCGGTGGAGCCACTGGAGCTCAAGGGCAAGGCCCAGCCGGTGCCCGCCTACCGGCTGCTGCGCGTACGCGACACGCCCGCGCGACGGCACCAAGCACTGTTCGTGGGACGTGCGCGCGAGCTCGCGCTCCTGCGCGAAGCCTGGGAGCGCGTGCGCGCCGAAGGGCGTTGCCAGCTGGTCACGGTCGTCGGCGCTGCCGGCGTGGGCAAGTCTCGCCTGGCCGCGGAGTTCCTGGCCTCGACCGAGGTGAGGATCGTGCGCGGCCGCTGCCTGCCCTACGGGGAGGGGATCACCTACTGGCCGGTGGTGGAAGTGCTGAAGCAGCTCGAGCTCGTGCCTGCCGACAAGGCCGCCGCGGCGGCCATCGGCTCGCTGCTGGGCGAGAGCGAGGCGCAGACCTCGGCGGAGGAGATCGCCTGGGCCTTTCGCAAGACGCTGGAGCAGGCTGCGGCGGAGCGGCCGCTGGTGGTCGTCTTCGACGACATCCAGTGGGGCGAGGAGACCTTCTGCGACCTGATCGAGCACGTGGCGCTGCTCTCCTCGGGCGCAGCGCTACTGCTGCTCTGCATGGCGCGGCCGGAGCTCGCCGAGCGCCGCCCCGGCTGGCCGGTGACGCTTCGCCTCGAGCCCCTGGGCGACCAGGACGTGGACGAGCTGATCGCGGAGCGCATTCCCGGTGAGCTGCGCGAGAGGATCACACGGGCGGCAGGCGGCAACCCGCTTTTTATCGAAGAGATGGTGGCGATGGCCGGCGATACGGAGGGCGAGGTGGCTGTCCCGCCCACGCTGCAGGCGCTGCTCGCGGCGCGCCTGGATCAGCTCGAGCTGTCCGAGCGGAGCGTGCTCGAGCGGGGCGCGATCGAGGGCGAGATCTTCCACCGGGGCGCCGTGCAGGCGCTCGGATCCGACGAGACCCAGGTGACGCCGCGACTTGCTGCGCTCGTTCGCAAGGAGCTGATCAGGTCGGACAGGTCACAGCTCACAGGAGAGGATGGCTTCCGCTTCCGTCACCTCTTGCTCCGCGACGCCGCCTACAACGCGCTCCCAAAGGCGGTACGGGCGGAGCTCCACGTGCGCTTCGCAGCCTGGCTGGAGCAACACGGAAGCGAGCTCGTCGAGCTGGACGAGGTCCTCGGCTACCACCTCGAGCAGGCCTGTCGCTGCCGCGCCGAGCTCGGAGCGCCGGAGGACGGCGCAGTGGCCGCCGCGGCGCGGCGGCGGCTGACGGCCGCCGGCCGTCGGGCTCTCGGCCGCGATGACGGTGCCGCCGTGAGCCTGTTCGAGCGCGCCGCGGCGCTCGTGCCCGCGGCCGAGATCGACGTCGGGCTCGAGACCGGCCTCGTTGAGGCCCTGCTCAGGTTGGGCAAGGGCGGCGATGCACTTCGCCGCGCGCGCTCCATGGCCGAGCGCGCTTCGGTGGCAGGCGATCGCGTCGGAGAGCTGTGCGGCAGAATCGAGGAGGGCCTCTGCCGGCTTTACGTCGAGCCGGAGGGTGCGACCGAAGAGCTGGCTACGCTCGTCGAGGAAGCGCTGCCCGAATTCGAGGCTGCCGGCAACGACTTCGCCCTCTACATCGCTTACCGCGCTCTCGGGGAGGTAACGAACATGCGCGCGCAGATGGACGCGCAGGTCGAGGCATGGGATCGGGCCTTCACCTATGCGCAGCGAGCAGGACTGGCGCACCAGCTCGTGGGCTGGCGCGCCAATGCTCGTCTCTACGGCACGACTCCCGTCTCGGAGGTGCTTGCGTGGCTAGAGGAGCAGGAGGCGCGAGGAGTGCGGGAGATCTCCCTCCGTACGCACAAAGCCGGAGCGCTGGCGAGGCTCGGTCGCTTCGACGAGGCGCGGTCGCTTCTCACCGAAGCACGCGGAGAGCTGGCCGATCGTGGCGGCGGAATCCCGCTCGCGATGGCGACCGGCCTCACCTCGACGGAGGTCGAGCTCTTGGCTGGGGATCCGGCTGCCGCGGCCGCATTCGGAGAAGAAGGATGCGGGCTGTTCGACGAGCTGGGCGAGAGATCCTTTCTGTCGACCGCGGCTGGGCTTCTGGCGCAGGCGCTCTACGAGCTCGACCGGCTCGACGAGGCCGACAAATGGGCTAGCCGGGCGGTCGAGCTCGGCGCAAGCGACGACGTGAGAACGCAGATGTTCTGGCGGCAGGTGAGGGCGAAGGTGCTCGCCCGGCGCGGCGAGCACGGCGGGGCGGAGCGGGTCGCGCGCGAAGCGGTCGCGATGGCCGAGGAGACCGACATGCTCGACGATCAGGGCGGCGTGTACGCGGATCTGGCCGAGGTGCTGTTCCTCGCCGACCGCTCGCAGGAGGCCGCTGAGGCACTCGAGCAGGCGCTCGCGCGCTACGACCGAAAAGGGAACGTCGCCATGACCAAACGCGTGCGCGACCGACTCACCACGCTGCAGGAACAGGCCTCGATCTGAACTGATCGCGGTCGTGCTGGGCGGTGCCGATCGGCGTCTCGACCGGCGACTCGGGATTGAGCCCGATCCCGACGCCAGCGAACACGCGGACTAACATCCTCGAGCTCGTCGCCTTCGAAAGGGAGGTACTCCGCCGCCTGAAGTAACAGCCTGATTTGCAGGCACTTTGTGAGCTCTGAATGGACTCGCGCTGCAGCCCGTATCGTGAGAGAAGGTGCTCGCCCGCGGAAGAACCACGCGAGGAGAGGCTCATGCGGCGCGGGGGTGGTGGGGTACCCCGCGGTCGACGGAGTAGGCTCGGGTCGTGCTGGGGTGTGAAGAGTGCGGCAAGACCAGGACAGGCCCTGCACCTGGCTGGCGCGCGTACCTGAGCGCGGAAGGCGAAGTGGCGGTGTTTTGTCCGACGTGCGCCGAGCGCGAGTTTGGACACCGGCCGCAAGACACGAGTACGGACGAACCTCAGGGCCGCTGACATGACAAGCCCACGTTGCATCCGTCGAGGCCGTGGCGGGCAGCGATGCTGGCGCCTGGTCTACGTGCACGCTCGAGCAAGCCGAGATCTCCGGCAGCGTGACAGTCCAGCCCGAGGCGCGGCTGTCGGGCAACGCCACGATCGGGGGAGGCATTGACCTCCGCGCGGGCACACGCCTTGACCTGAGCGACAGCCGGATCGGCGACGACGTCTTCTGCCGCGGGTGCCAGGCCATGACCATGAGGTTCATGTACGGAATCGGCGGCGATCTCAACGTCATCGGAATGACCCACGGCTACGTCAGCTGGGACGGAGTCCCGGTCGCGGGCAGCGTGAAGGTCACCGGGAACTCGGGCGATTTCAGCTTCATCGACACTTCGGCGCAGCGCAACTTCGTCTTCGCCGACAACGTGGGGCCGGCCGGGTTCTGGCTCTCCGGCACATTCAACTCCGCCGGCGGCGCTCGAGGACACCTGGAGATTGTCCGCAACTTGGGTGAGTTCCATCTCGAGAGCACCTACAGCGGCATCCTGATCTTCTCCGACAACCTCGGTCCGTCGGAGCTCACGTTCAATTACGCCGAGAAGCATCTCCAGTGCTTCGGGAACGATCCGGCGCCCACCGGGTACTACAACGAGGCCGGCAAGAGCGTCCAGGGTCAGTGCGCGGCGCTCGGGCCCGATGCGTATCCGGAGGACTAGCGAGCGGAACGCGGGAGGCCTGGTCGCACAGTCAGGCCTCCCGCGGAGCACCGGGCATGGAATTGGCAAGGCCTTGGCAATAACGTCCGGCGGAGACGGGCTTCGCGGGCTTCTCAGCGGAGGCCGGAGTGCATGGAACGAAGCCGGTTGGCTACCGGTGGTGCCAGTCGGCGCAAGCTTTACACCAGGAGGTCGCTGGTTCGAACCCGGCACCGCCCGTTCGCCCACATATCCCTCGAACGTGGGTATAGACGTATTCCCTCCGCGCCGAAGACTGCGTCAGCCCCGGCGGATTGGCCGCAGATCCGTTCCGGGGCTAACTCTTTTTCTAGACCTTGGCCGACTCGCTGAAGTCGAGCGCGACCTCGCACCGGTCGACGGCGACGATCTCTCCGCCGTACGGTGCCACCGCTTCGGAGCGGAGCCGGCTCGCGTGCACTTCGCTCGCCTCCATCGCGACCCGGTTCTCCCAGAGCGTGACCGTCAGGGCGGTGCAGTTGTCCCGGTCGACGAGGAGATACCCGCCCGTGCTGCCGGCGAGGTCACGAAGCTTCTCGGCCGCTTCTTTGAAGGCCTGCACCGCCTCGTCGAGGTTGTCTTCCGGGATCTTGTAGCGGGCGACTCGCGAGAACATCCCCTGCCTCCTTCATGCCGACGGCGATGGCTCAGAGCATCGTCTCAAAAAGCCACAGTGGCCGCGAATGCGGCGGTGCCCGGCTTGGCGCGCTGCGAACACGTCGCAGCCCGGCGTCCTCAGTCGCGTCCATACCTCCGTGCCGGTATGGACGCTCCCTGCGTCCTTGGGCTGCTCTGTTCTCACGCCAAGCGCGAGCACCGCCGCACTCACGGCCACTAAGCTCCGCGCCCGTGGGCGGCCTGGACGGAAAGAGGGCGATCGTGACCGGCGCTTCGAGCGGCATCGGCGCTGCCACGGCTCGCGCGCTGAAGGCCGAGGGCGCCCAGGTGGCCGTCGGGGCCCGCCGGCTCGACCGTCTCAACGATCTGGGCGAAGGCTTCGTCGCCCTCGAGCTGGACGTCTCCGACCCGGACTCGTGCGCCAGCTTCGTCTCGAGCGCCGCGCACCGGCTCGGTGGCCTCGACATCCTCGTGAACAACGCAGGCCTCGCACTCGGGCGGGATCATTTCGACGAGAGCTCGGAGGAGGACGAAGAGGCGCTCCTCGAGACGAACGTCCACGGCGTCGTCCGCATGACCCGGCTCTGCCTGCCCGAGCTCGCCGACGGTGGCCACATCGTCAACATCGGGTCGATCGCCGGCCGCCAGGCATACGAGAAGGCGGCGCTCTACGTGACCTCCAAGTTCGCGGTGCGCGGGTTCACCTACGCCCTGCGCGAGGACCTGCTCGGCAGGCCGATCCGGATCACGCTCGTCGATCCGGGTCTCGTCGAGACCGATTTCTCGCTCGTTCGGTTCCGCGGCGACGCCGAGAGCGCGGCGAAGGTGTACGAGGACGTCGACCCGCTGACGCCAGATGACATCGCCGACTGCGTCGTCTTTGCCGTCACCCGGCCGCCCCACGTGAACGTCGACGAGCTCGTCGTGAAGGCTCAGGCGCAGAGCTCGCCGTCCAGGATCGTCAGAAGGTAACCAGGGGCCTTAGGCCATGGCGATCACGATCCTCGAAGGCTCGACGTTCTGTATCTGCGACGACATCGGCGACGTCGGCGGCTGGGCGACGAGCGGCCTCTTCGCCGAGGACACCCGGTTCCTCTCGATCCTGAAGCTGACGATCAACGGCAAGCGGCCGCTGCTCCTCACCTCGGACAAGGTCGACTACTTCTCGGCGGCTTTCTACCTGCGCAATCCCGCCTCCGACGAACTGCCGGCCGATCAGGTGTCGATCACGAGGGAGCGGTTCATCGGCGAGGCGATGCAGGACCGGATCCTCGTCCAGAACCAGGGCATGGAGCCGCTCTCGCTCGAGCTCGCGATCGAGGTCGGCTGTGACTTCGCTGACATCTTCGCCGTCAAGGACTACGACTTCGCGCTCGGCGACCCACGCCACGCCGACCCGCTGCCCGAGCTCGTCGCGTGCCTGTACGACGCGGAGAACAAACAGTTCCTGCTTGCCGACGAGACCGGCGTTCCCGCGCAGACCCAGGTGATCATGTCCCGAGAGGGCGAGGTAGACGGGGCCCGAGTCGCTTTCCGCATCGAGCTCGAGCCGCGCGAGCGCTGGGATCTCCGCGTGGACATCGTCCCGATCCCCGACGGCAACCAGGTTGTTCCGCGGCTCGCGGAGCGGCGGTTCGGCGACGAGCTGGCACGTGTTCGCGAGTCACTCGCAGCCTGGCAGCTGCGCGTCCCGCAGCTCCGGGCGACCTGGGACGACCTGGCGCACGCGTTCGGCCGTTCAGTCTCGGACCTCGCATCGCTCCGGATGCACGGACGCGAGAACGGGATGGGAAAGCTCCCCGCGGCCGGCATGCCCTGGTTCATGACCGTCTTCGGCCGCGACACGCTCATCACGTGCCTCCAAACCCTCCTCTTCGGCCCGGAGCTCGCGGTGACCGCGCTCGAGGTGCTCGGCGACCTGCAGTCGACGGTCGACGACCCGGCCCGTGACGCCGAGCCAGGCAAGATCGTCCACGAGTTGCGGCGCGGTAAGGCCGCCCGTAACTGGCACGGCACCTACTACGGCACGATCGACGCGACGCCGCTCTACCTCGTGCTCCTGTCGGAGGTCTGGCGGTGGACCGACGACGCAGGGCTCGTCGAGAACCTCAAGGGACCGGCTCTGAACGCCCTCGAATGGATCGACAAGCGCGGGGACCTCGACGGTGACGGGTTCGTCGAGTACCAGAAGCGAAGCCGGCGTGGGCTCGACAACCAGTCCTGGAAGGACTCCCACGACTCTCAGCGATTCTCCGACGGGACGATCGCCGAGCCGCCGATCGCTCCGTGCGAGGTTCAGGCCTACGTGTACGACGCCAAGCGCCGCACGGCCGAGCTCGCGCGGGAGGTCTGGCGCGACCGGGAGCTTGCCGACCGCCTCGAGCGCGAGGCCGACGAGCTTCGGGACCGGTTCAACGAGGCGTTCTGGACGGATGCCCGCGGGGGCTACTACGTCCTTGCGCTCGACGGCAAGAAGCGCCAGGTCGACTCGCTCTGCTCAAACATCGGCCATCTCCTGTGGAGCGGCATCGTCCCCGAGGAACGCGTCGATCCGATCGTGGACGCGCTGATGGGCGACGCGCTCTGGTCGGGCTGGGGGATCCGCACGATGTCCACGCTCGACAAGGGCTACAACCCGCTCGCGTACCACAACGGCACCGTCTGGCCCCACGACAACTCCCTTTGCGCCTGGGGGCTGGCGCGCTACGGACGCTGGCCCGAGGCGCATCGAATCATTCGGCAGATGCTGACTGCGTCGCGCCACTTCAACTACCAGCTCCCCGAGGTCTTCGCGGGACTGCCCCGGACGGAGACGCGCTTCCCGATCGCCTACCCGACCGCAGCCCGGCCGCAGGCCTGGGCGGCGGGCACGCCGGTGCTGCTCCTCCAGCTCCTGCTCGGCCTGAATCCCGACCGGCGCCAGAACACGCTCGAGACGATTGCGCCGCCGGAGCTGCCCGCGTGGGCCGGATCGCTCAGACTGTCCAGCGTGAGAGCCTTCGGCCAGCTCTGGGAAGTGCGAGTCGAGGACGGGACGGCGGAGGTGCGCCCAGGATGAGCGAGGACAGTCTCAGGATCGCCGTGGTCAGCCCCGTGTGGTTCCCGGTGCCCCCGAGCGGCTACGGCGGCATCGAATGGATCGTGGCGCTGCTCGCCGACGGGCTCGTGGAGGCGGGCCACGACGTCACGCTCTTCGCCTCGGGCGACTCCCGCACGAAAGCGAAGCTCTCGGCCGTCTTCGAAACGGCGCCGAGCGAGTGGATCGGACGCTCGTACTGGGAGCTTGCCCACGCATTGCCCTGTTACACGAAGGCCGGCGACTTCGACGTCATCAGCGAGCACACCGGGATGATGGGGATGGTGCTCGGCGGGCTCGTCGACACGCCGGTCGTCCACACCGTGCACGGCCCGATGACCGGCGAGCCCGGCCAGATGTACGAGAAGATCTGCGGGCTCATCCCCGACGTCCATCTCGCCTCGATCTCGCTCAACCAGCGGAAACCAAAGCCGGACCTGCCATGGCTCGCGAACTGCCCGAACGCGCTCGATCTCTCCGTCTATCCGTGCAAGCCGCACCCCGGCGAGTACCTGCTGTTCCTCGGCCGCATGAGCCCGGACAAGGGTTGCCACCGTGCGATCGCCGTCGCTATTGAGGCAGGCCTCCCCCTGAAGATCGCCGGAAAAAAACAGGAGCCGAAGGAGGAGCAGTACTTCGCCGAGTTCGTCGAGCCACATCTGGGCATCCACGGCATCGAGTACCTCGGCGAGGTCTCGCACGGCAAGAAGGTTGAGCTGCTCCAGGACGCTCGGGCCACGCTGTTCCCGATCGAGTGGGAGGAGCCGTTCGGCCTGGTGATGATCGAGGCCATGGCATGCGGGACGCCGGTGATCGCGACGAACCGCGGGGCCGTCCCGGAGGTGATCGAGCACGGCCGTTCCGGGATCATCGTCGAGCACTACCGCGAGATGCCGGGCGCGCTCGAGGCCGCGGAGGCGCTCGACCCACTCGAGTGCCGGCGCTACGTCGAAGAGCGCTTCTCGCCCGAGCGGATGGTCGGCGACTACG
>JBKJWJ010000078.1:0-2943 GCA_046716905.1 Gaiellaceae bacterium | reverse complement strand
CGTGATCGTGTGGGCGCCGTTGTCTGCGTAGACGTGCGAGAGCTGGTAGGTCTTGTCCGGATTGAGCGTGAGCGGCTGCGTGCCCGTGCCGTCGCCGTAGTCGACGAGCCCCGACCACGTGTCCCCGTCGGGATCAACGAACGATCCAGCCTGTTCGAAGAGCGAGCCTTCGTCGACCGTAGCGTTCGGGCCGCCGTCGACCGTCGGCGGGGTGTTCACGACCGTCGCGTCGTCGTCGAGAATGGTCGCCGTCCCGGATGCATCGTCGAGCGTCAGGGCCAGCGGATCCGTCAGGACGAGGCTGAAGCTCTCGTTGGGCTCGTCGGCCGTGTCGCCAAGCACCGGGATCAGGATCAGCTTCGTCGTCTCGCCCGGCAGGAAGGTGACCGTCCCGGAGTCGGCGGTGTAGTCGGAACCCGACGTGGCCGTTCCGTCCACGGTCGTGTACGCGACGCTCGTCTCCCTGCCGCTCGGCGCGGACAGCGACACGTTGAAGGCGGCGGACGCCGACCCGATGTTGCCTTCGTCGACGAGGACGTCGCCGACCGAGACCGTCGGCGGATCGTCGTCGTCCTGGATCGTCCCTACGCCGGACCCATCTGCGACGGTCGCGTTCGACGTGTCGCCGAGGTTGACGCCGAAGGTCTCGTGGATCTCGTCCAGGAGGTCGCCGTTCACCTTCACCGTGATCGTCTTCGACGGCTCGCCGGGTGCGAACTCGAGGACGCCGGCGACGGCGTCGTAGTCGCCGAACTCCGCGAGGACGGCGAGGGCGGGGTCGCCGGGGCCGATCGAGAACGGATCCGTCGTCTGCCAACCCCAGGGCAGGAACCCGACGACGCCGCGCGGGATCTGATTGAGGAGCTTGGCGCGGAAGGCAGCGGCTCGTCGGGTCGATCCGCCGACCTCGCCGGGGTCGACGCCGACCTCGCCGAGGAGCACCGGCTTGCCGAGCTCTGCGCACTGCTCGATGCGGACGGGGAGCCCGTTGTACTGGTCGCCGGGCAGGGGGCCCTCACCCGAGTAGTCGTGAACCGAGCAGAAGTCGAGGCCTGCAACGTCGTGCACGGTCTTGAACTCCGTCATGACGGTGCCGCACTGGCCGCCGCCGATCGTCCCGAGCGAGACGAGGTGGTTCGAGTCGATCGCGCGGATCGCGCCGGAGACGTCTGCTGCGAACGCTTTCAGCTTCGTCGCGCCGTCGGTCGAGCAATCCCCGGAAGCCTCCGTCGGCCGGACCTCGGGCTCGTTGACGAGCTCGTAGGCGAGGAGAGCGGTCTCGTCCTCGTACCGCGCCGCGAATTCCTGGACGAAGCTGCGATACGCGACCGTCTCGTCCGCGCCGACCGCCGTCGTATACCCGCCCGTGTACCAGTCCTCGGCCTTGAAAGTGCCGTCGCAGTCCGACCACTGGTTCGCAAGCGTCGCGATCACCTTGATGCCGTGTGCGCGCGCCCTGTCGAAGGTCCGGTCGAACCGCGTCCAGTCCCGCGTCCAGTCCGGCGCCCCGCCCACGGTCGCCATGTTCTGGAAGAACCAGGCTCGGATGGCCGTCTTCCCGTCGGGGCCGATGGCGGCAAACGCGGAGTCAAGCGAGGCTGCGTCGAGCTCGCTGTGACACGTGCCGTCCGAGTTCGCGTTGTAGAGGTTGAGCCCGGAGAACCTGAACGGCTTGCCGCCGAGCCTCAGCGAGCCGCCGTCCCGGGTGACGAACCCATCCGCGGAAGGCGCGTCCGCGAAGGACGACGTCGCCGATCCGTCCGAAGACTCGTAGGCGACGCCGACCGGCGAGGTGCTGGGGCCGGAGAGCGTCACCGTGAACGTCGCGTCGGTGGTGCCCGCGTGGCCTTCGGTCACGACCGCATCGCTGATCGAGGCCGAGGGCGCCTCGACGACCTCGACCCGTGCCGTGGGTCCGGTGGGGGCGATCGCCGTGCCGGCCGAGGCGGCGGCGTGGTTGAAGTAGACCCCCGGCGTGGAGGCTACGAGAACGCCGAAGTGCAGCGCCAGCTCGCCGCCTGCGGGGATCGTGAACGGCCCGTTCCAGGTCAGCTCCTGCCCGGTGATAGCGGGATTCGCTGTCGTCACTCCGGTGGTCGAGCCGGCTGCGTACGAGAAGCCCGCTGGGAGCTCGTCGGTGATCGAGGTGACCGTCACCGGATCGACGTTCGGGTTCGGGATGGTGATCGTGTAGCCGTTTGCGCCGCCGGCGCTCGTCGTCGCCTGGTCCGCGGTCTTCTTGACGCTCAGGGACGTCGCGCCCGTGACGCAGCCGTCGGGTGCGGTCGTCCCGAAGGTGAGCCGGTCGATGAACGCCGCCGAGTCGTAGATGTGATCGCCCTGGTCGAAGATCGAGAAGAAGAGGGAATGAGCGCCCGGGGTGATCGGCGTGGAGGCCCGCAGGAGCGGCGTTGCGCCGTCGTACGTCGTCCCGACGGCGTTTGCTGCGGTCATGCTGGTGGATCCGGCGGCGTTGATGCTGATGACGTTTCCGGTCGGGTCGAAGGCGAAGTTTCGCGGCGCCGTGATCGAGGAGCCGAGTGTCGTCCAGTTGCTCGCGTCTGCCTCCATGATCAGAGCGTCGTTGAACACCTGGCCCACGAACTCCGGGTATTCGTCGGAGGCGAACCGGAACTCCACGGACGCGCAGTTTGCGCCCGGTGGCACCTCCACGCCGACCCGCAGGATCGTCACGTCGTAGTCGGTGTCCCCGCGCACGTTCGGGCCGCCGTCGTCCTCGCCCGTTGACCCCGACGTGTTCGGAAGGTGAGCGAAGTCGGCGTTACCACTCGTGAGCAGCGCGTAGCTGCCACCATGGGTCGGGAAGCCGCCGAGCGCACCGGTTCGGACCGCGTTCGGGTTCCCGCTCGGCGGAATCGCGACGAACTCGGCGCCCGTGACGAGGCTCGGGTCGACGCTCATCGCGCGCGCCAGGTCGATGGC
>JBKJWJ010000077.1:0-4656 GCA_046716905.1 Gaiellaceae bacterium | reverse complement strand
GCGTCGCGGCGCTCGGCCTGCTCGTCAACGTGGCCGCTGCTCTGATCCTCGGCCGCAGCCAGTCCGAAAGCCTCAACATGAAGGCGGCGTTCCGCCACGTCGTCGCCGACCTCCTTGGCTCAGCCGGCGTGATCGTCGCCGCCGTGGTCATCCTGACGACGGGCTGGCTCCTTGCCGACCCGCTCATCAGCGTGCTGATCGGGGTCCTCGTGCTCGGGAGCTCCTGGTCGGTCATCCGCGAGTCGGTGGAGATCCTGCTGGAGTCGACGCCCACTGGTGTCGACGCTCGGGAGCTGGTCCGGCAGATCTCCGCGGTCGACGGGGTAGAAAACGTCCACGACCTGCACGTGTGGACAATTACGTCCGGCTTTCCGGCGCTTTCGGCTCATGTCCTAGTCGCCCGCGGGGAGGACTGCCATGCACGACGCCGGCAGATCGAGACGATGATCGGGCGAGACTTCGGGATCAGGCACACGACGCTTCAGGTCGACCACGTCCCAGGAGGGAATCTGGTGCCCGTTGGAGACCTCGCGGCGTCGCAGGCGGTTGAGCGGCGCACGCCCGGCGCCTAGCCATCTGGCGAGATTTACGAGGTTTTTACCAGGATAAAACTTCATATTTTCCAAGGATCGGCGTAGGATCGGGCTCAAGGTTCAGGGGTAATTGAGGGAGAGGAGCTCTACGTTGAAGAAGTTCGGTCGACTCGGCGCGGCAACGCTCGCGCTCGTAACACTCGCGACGCTCGTCTTTGCGGGATCGTCAGCGGGACACAAGACGCCCTATTACGTCGCCAAGGGGTCGATCAAAAAGTTTCACTCGGGCGACGCCGGCTCGGCTCGGACGAAGAAGGCAATTCTCTTCGCCTCCGACGGCATGCGCCCGGATTTGATGGAGCGCTACGCGGACCGGGGTTTGATGCCCACCTACAAGGACTTGCTGAAAAAGGGTGTTGCAGGCGAGAACGGCCTGCTTCAGGGCTTCCCTCCCAACACGGGCGTCGGCTGGGCCACGCTTGCCACCGGCACCTGGCCGGGCGAGCACGGGTCGACAAACAACACATTCCACCGCACCGGTGATGCCTTCAACAACAGCACGAGCTTCGCGACGACCGGGATCCTCCAGGCGGACACGATCCTCCAGTCCGCCGAGCGGGCCGGCAAGACCGTCGTGTCGGTCGAGTGGGTAGCAGCCCGAGGCCTTGTCCCGGCTCTTCAGGGCCCGGTCGTCGACTTCCGCAGCTTCCTCTCCAACCGCGGCGTGCTCGTGAACTACGACTTGGCGGGCCAGCCGGCTCTCTCGAATAGCTTCGGCGTCTCCTATCAGCGGACAGGCGCCGCAGACAACCAGCTGCCCGCGTACGGCGTCCCGGCAGTTGCGGATGCGGCCGGCTGGACAAACGTGCCGGCTTCGAAGCCCGGCGCGAAGCAAACGCAATTCCGCATTCGGAGCACCGCCTTCCCGGCGGTGGACAACGTCGACCGGCTGTACGACGTCTACATCTACGACTCGGCGGGAAGCGCGGCAGGCTACGACCACGTCCTCCTTGTGCCCTCGACCGCGGGCAAGGACGGCAGCCAGTCGGTTGCGAACCTCGCCCCTAGCCAGTGGCAAGAGGTGAAGGTCACGCTCACGGGCGGGCGCGCCGGCCAGACTGCTGGGTTCTTCACGAAGCTCATCGACCTGTCAGGCGACCTCTCGAAGTTCCGGCTCTACTTCACGTCGATCGCCCGTGTGAACGCGACGTACAACGCGCTCGGGCCGGCCGGCTCGGCCGCGTTCAACGAAACTCTCGCTCGCGACTTCCCGACGTCGATCGCGGCCGACTTCGCTCCACTCGAGGCGCTGATCGTCGACGAGGACACCTACGTTCAGCAGGGTCTGAAGTGGGCGGACGCGCACTTCGCGTACCTCCGCTACATCTTCAATACGCTCAACGTCGACGCGGACATGCTCTTCCTGGGCAATCCGGTGACCGACGAGTTCAGCCACCAATTCCTCGGGCTGCTCACTCCGACGGACATGGACGGACGACCCAACCCGTACTACGACGACGTCAACGGAGACGGCGTCAAGGACCGGCGGCTCACGCACCGAGAGGGATACATCCGAGCGGCCTACCACGAGGCCGACGAGACGCTTGGGCTCGGCCGTGAGCTGATGGGCAAGAAGGAAACCACCGTTATGGCGTCGTCCGACCACGGCTTCGCACCACAATGGCTCGCCATCAACGCCGGGAAGGTGCTCTTCGACGCTGGCCTCGCGAGTAGCGAGGTGACCTCGAATTGCCGCACCGTCCCGGTCGCCCCCGGCTCGTTCGGCTACGCGAAGGCCTGCTGGGCCGGCGGTACCGTGCAGATCTACGTCAATCCGACGCTGCCCGCTGGGCAGACCTACGAAGGCGTTCGGACGAAGGTCATCAACGCCTTCCAGAGCCTTACCGACCCGGACGTTCCGGGCCGCCAGGTGGTTCTCAAGATCATGAAGAAGGAGGAGTTGCGGAACGTCGACGGCACGGACTCTCTTCATCCGAGCCGGAGCGGCGACGTCGTCGTCGTCGCGCGGCCGCCGTACCAGTTCGACGCGGCGACAGTGGGCAAGACGATCGCGTTCTCGCAGTTCTTCGGCCAGCACGGCTACCTGCCGGACCTGGTCAACCTCAAGCGCAACGTCAACATGCACGGGACGTTCGTCGCCGCGGGGCCGGGGATCAAGGGCAGCGGAGGCCATGGGTTCCGTTCGTTCCGTGACGACGATGACGATGACGATGACGGCGACGACGGCGGAAGGTTCGGTGGGCGCAAGGTCTCCGGCGTGCGCGCCATCGACGTGGCCCCGACGCTTGCGTTCGTGTTGGGGATCCCGGCACCGCAGAACGCCCGCGGCAAGATCCTCTACAAGATCGTCACGAAAACGGGTGGCCTCCGGGAGCTGACGATCCTCCATGTCAGCGACTGGCACGGCCAGATCCCGCCGCTCTCCGAAGCCGCCGACAGCGTCGGGCCGACGTTCGGGATCGGCGGCTCGGCCTTCCTGAAGCCGTGGTTCGACGTCTATCGAGGCGAAGCGAAGGACGGATTCCTGGTCGTCACCGCCGGAGACTCGATTGGCGCAACACCGCCGATCTCGGCCTTCTTCCAGGACAAGCCGGCCATCGAGATGATGAACCGCATGGGCTTCGGCGCCGACGGGCTCGGGAACCACAACTTCGATGTCAGTGCGGCGAACATGCAGAACGTCATCGCGCCGCTGGCGAACTTCCCGTTCCTCTCGGCCAACGTCGTCGACGCAGCGGGCAACACTCCGCCGCAGTGGCAGAAATCGAGGCTCTTCCGCTTCGGCGGTGACCTCGACCTCGCCCTGATCGGGTTCACGAACGACGACGCCCCGACCCTGATCCGACCGGGCGCGCTGGGGCCGTTCCACATCGCGAACTCGACCGCAGCGGTCAACGCCGAGATCACGGAGTACCTCGACCGGCGCGGGAAGCGTGAGCGGGCGGAGGTCATCATCGCCATGGGCCACCTCGGCGCGACGGCCGGATCGCTGACGGCGCCGACCGGGCCCGCGGTCGATCTCGCCGATGCGTCGTCGCGGCTCGACGCGATCATCGGTGATCACACCGATCAGCAGGCGCTCTCGTTCCGGCCGAACGGCGTGCTGCTCACCGAGAATCGCAGCAAGGGGCTCCGCTTCACGCGGCTGCGCCTCGTGGCGGACACACACTCGAACCGCGTCGTCTACAAAACGGCCGACTTCCACCGGCCGTGGAACATCGGCGTGACTGCCGATCCTGCCATCCAGGCGAGGATCACCGAGCTCAATGACGAGCTGAAGCCGATCCTCGGGACGCAGATCGGAACGGCGAGCGTTGCCATTCCTCGCATGGACTCCTGCGGAAACACCGCGGGCAGGACGTGCGAGTCTCGCGAGGGCAACGTCGTCACGGATGCGATGCGGACGACGTACATGACCGACTTCGCGATCACGAACTCCGGCGGGCTCCGCGCGGATCTCACCTGTCCGGCGACCGATCTTGCGGACGACTTCTGCCCGGCGTACAGCACGGGCCCGCCGCCGTTCACGATCACGCGCGGCCAGGTCCTCGGCGTCTTGCCATTCGGAAACATCGTCGTGACCGTGTCGATCAACGGGGCCGAGTTGAAGACGATGCTCGAGAACGGCGTTGGGCCGATGCCGGCCGTGAACGGTCGTTTCCCGCAGGTCTCCGGCCTCTGCTTCACCTACGACATCCAGCAGGCCGCCGGGAGCCGGGTGACGAGCGTCGTGCGGCAGGCGGCGAACGGCTCCTGCACGGGAGCCGCCGTCGAGACGACCGCAGCCTCGACCTACAGCCTCGCCGAGAACGACTTCATGGCCGACGGCGGGGACGGCTACCCGATCTTCCGCCCGCGGATGACGACGCGGGAGATCATGGACGAGGCACTCGCGGACTACGTATCGGCGAACTCGCCGGTACCGGGCGCCCTCCAGGGCCGCATCACCTGCGCCGACAGCAACCCTGCTGCGCCGCCGGCCTGCCCGGTCACGACGCCGTAACCAAGCGAGGACGGGAGCCCGCCGCTTCGGCGGCGGGCTCCCGTTACTCTCCGGGCCGCATGACCCTCGGCAGCGTCCTCGCGATCGTCTTGACCGGCC
>JBKJWJ010000076.1:0-8312 GCA_046716905.1 Gaiellaceae bacterium | reverse complement strand
CACCCCACTCGGGGACACCCCACTCGGCGACACCCCACTCGGCGACACCCCACTCGGCGACACCCCACTCGGCGACACCCCGCTCGGCGACACCCCACTCGGGGACACGCCGCTCGGCGATACCGATCTCAGCCGCGCGCCGCTCGGGGATACGCCGCTCGGGGACACGCCGCTCGGGGACACCAATCTCAGCCGGGCGCCCCTCGGGGACACGCCCTTGGGTGACACGCCGCTGGGTGATACGCCGCTAGGTGACACCCCGCTCGGCGACACGCTGATCTCGGACATCGTGAACCAGAGTTGCAGCGCGATCTTCGTCTCTTGCCCGCCTGGGACGGACACGATCGACCAGCACCTCGGCGCACTGCGGCAGGGCGTCACGATCGCCGACCTCGTGGCCGCACTCACGCCGGCCGCGCGGCAGTCGCTCACGCTGAGCGACCTCGTCGCAAGCCTCAGGAACCAGAATGCGTTCACGGTCGCACAGGTGCTCGCCGTGCTCGATCCGCCGTCCGACTACACCATCGCTCAGGTGGCAGCAATCTTTACGGAGGCCAGCGGCGTCACGCTCGCCGACCTCGTCGCCAGCCTGCCGAATCCGAACGCCTTTACGCTCAACGACCTCCTCATCGCCGTGCTGAGGGCCGGGGCCGAGTGGGAGCGAATCGACCTGACCCAGCCGGCGCTCGCGAGCGTCGCCACCGGCGGCGGTACCGTCGACCTCATCGCCGACCTCACGGTCTCGGGCTCGTCGGCCCTGACGTTCACCGTCCGCCTTCCCAGCGGCTGGACGGTGCTCGGAACCCCTTGGATCGAAACCGTTCCGCCGGGCGCTGCATCGTCGCTCGAGGTCGTGGACGTCGAGTCCGCTCCGGGCGGCGGCAGGCGCCACACCCTGCGGACACGGTTCCCGGTGGACGGCGACCAGCGCTTCCACTTCGGCGCCAGGCCCGGCACGACGCTGGGGCCGGCGACGGCGTCGCTCTCCGTGGCCACCGCGCAAGGGACGGCCGAGACGCCGCCGGCCGCAGCAGTCAACGTTCAGGAGACCTTCGAGCCGAACAACGATCCCGCGACCGCCCCGATGCTAGCCCCGGGCACGCTCTACGTCTCGTACCTGACGACCGCCGCGGATGCCGACTACTTCCGCGTGACCGTGCCGCCGTCGGGCACGCGAACGACGATCCGGCTCAGCCACCTTCCGAAGGACTACGACCTCGTCGTCTACGGGCGGCAGGGCGCCGTGCCGCTCGTGGCACCGGGGGCTGCGGCGCCGCTCGAGACTCCCGTGTTGGCTGACTCGGGCGCTCCCATCACGCACCTCACCGACGCGCTCCCGGCGGAGACGCTCGACGACCTCAAGCTTCTCTCCGACCGGCCCGTGCTCGGCATCTCGGCCTTCCGGACGACCGAGGACGAGGCGGTCGTCGCGATCTCCGACGGCTCGCCGAGCGAGTACATCGTGCAGGTGAGGGGCTACAACGGCGCGACGAGCATCGAGCCGTACATGCTGCGAGTGGAGAGGGAGGCGCCGCGCCAGGCACCGGTCTGCCAGCCGCGATTCCCCGAACTCTCCTTCGGCGCGGCAGCAGGTGTGGACGTCGCATCGATCCCCACCGACACCGACACGCTCTTCCTCGCAAACGGCCCGCAGCTCGCCCAGGCCGGCGGGCAAGGCGTCCTCGACTGGTTCTCTATGGCAAACCTGAGCAGCCTCCGCGCCACCGGTCACCCGAGCGCGCTCGTCCGCCTGGAAGACGATCCCGCTGTGCGTGCGGCGTTTGTGGAGTGGAACGCACAGCCGTGCAGCACTGCACGCGCAAACGCCGTCGTCCGGGCGATCACCGACGTCGTGCGAGCAATTCGCACTGCGCGGCCGTCGCTGCGGCACCTCGTCCTCCTCGGAAACGACAAGGCGCTTCCCTTCGCGCGCCTGGACGACCTCACCACGATTGCGAACGAGGCTGATTACGCCTCGACCTTCGCGCGCAGCGACGACCTCTATGGCGCACTGTTCGAGCACCGCGTTCTCTCGGACGACCCCTACGCGACGACGGACCCGATCCCCTACCTGCAGCGGCAGCTGTTTGTGCCGCAGCTCGCGGTGGGCCGGCTCGTGGAGACGGGGGCGCAGATCACCGGCTCGCTCGACCGCTTCCTCGCGTTCGGCGGCGAGCTGGACCCGGCGAGCGCCCGAACGAGCGGCTACGACTTCCTACGGGACGGCGCGACGGGCGTCGCCAGCGCCTTTGCTGACATCGTGGGCGCGCAGCAGCCGGCCGCGAATCCGCCACTGATCGGCAATCTGTGGACGCGGAGCACGCTCGCGGGTGCGCTGGGAACCGATACCGGACTCTTCGGGATGAACGGCCACGCCGACCACCAACGGCTGCAGCCGGCAGCAGGCTCAGAGCTGTTCTCCGCCTCCGATCTGCCGGCCTCGCTGGAGCGTGCGGTCGTGTTCAGCATGGGCTGCCACTCCGGGCTGTCGGCGAGCGACGCCTCCGTGGCCCGCGCGATCGACACCGACTGGGCGCAGACGTTCGCCGGCAAGGGTACGGCGGCGTACGTCGGCAATCTCGGCTACGGCTACGGCGACACCGTCACCGTTGCGTACTCGGAGGCGCTCAACGTCCGGCTCGCGCAGGGCCTGCGCGACGGACTGCCGATCGGCGAGGCGCTCATCGAAGCCAAGCAGGGCTACCTCGCGGGGCTGGGCCTTGTCGGCGTCTACGACGAGAAGGCGATGTCCGAGCTCGCCCTCTACGGGCTACCCATGTGGTCACTCGCCGGCGGCACGCCTGCCGGGCCGCCGGCGACGCCTGCCCTGCCGGCCGGCGTGACACGTCTCTCCACGGATCCGGATCCGGTCACCGGGCTCATGGTCGACCGCTACCGCTCGCAGCCGACGCTGAACAGCACCCTTGACGCCGAGGGCAAATACTGGACGGGTCCGAGTGGTGTGCTGGTCACGCATCTGCGGCCGCTGCAGCCGAAGACGGAGTTCGAGGTCGCCGCTGACGCACACGGCGTCCTGGTCACCGGGCTCGAGTCGACCGATGAGTCGCCGGTCGACCCGGTGTACGCGCGGCCGATCGTCGACAGCTCGGTGGCGGAGCCCGAGCTGCCGTTCGCCGACGTCGCCTTCCCGGCCAAGATCCAGTCGCTCGTGTCACAGCAAACGCGCACCGGGCGTCGCGTTTCGACAGTGCTTGCGCACGGTCAGTTCTTCTCGGACGAAACGGCCGACATCGCCGGGGCCGGCCACCAGCGGCTGTTTACGCGCGTCGACCTCGACGTGCTGCGCTCCCAGGGGACCGACCGCCTGGCGCCGCGCTTCGATGCGACCCAGGCGGTCTTGCTGCCCGGATTGGGGATGGTCTCGTTCTCGGTCGGCGCCGTCGACCTGCCCGACGAGACGGCTGCCGACGTCGCCCGCGTGCTCGTCGCGTTCCGTGACGAGACGTCGCCGACGTGGCGGTTCCTCGACCTGCGACGCGACTCCGGCGCGACGTGGGGCGGAAGCGCATCGGTGAGCGGGACGCGTATCGACTACTTCGTCCAGGCCGTCGACAGGTGGGGGAACGTGGCCGTCTCGACGAACAAGGGACTTTTGTTCGCAGGCGTCCCGCTGGCGCTGCCGACCGGCACGGGCGTCCAACCCCGGCTCAGCGGCACAGAGACTGCCGGTTGGTTCATGCCGTCGGCGGAGCTCGCTGTCGACGCGGCCGACGGCGTTGCCGTGGCCGTGTCGATCGACGGCGGCGCCCTCACGCCCTTCTCGGCCCCGGTGACCATCGCGACCGATGGCCTTCACACCGTGGGCGTTCGCGGCTCGAACGGCTACGAGGCGACGCTGCTTGCGCCGGTCGACAGCCTGCCGCCGACCGTCGCCCTCGATCAGCCCGGCGAAACCGTGCCCCTGAACGGGCGGGTCGCACTGGCGTTCCGGTGCGGGGATACCGCCTCAGGCGTCGCGTCCTGCTTGGCAACCGTGGACGGCGTCACGCGGACGGCAGGCTTCGAGGTCCCGACGGCGCCGCTCGGCTCGACCCACACGGTGGTCCTGAGTGCAACGGACCGCGTCGGACGCCCGACGAGCCAGACCTTCACGTACACCGTCCGCAACCGCGGGATCGTCTACACGAGCAGCGCCACGGGCTCCGGCGACGTGTACGTGCTGCCGGCCGACGCGGGCCCGTCGACGACCCCGACCCGGCTGACCTCCACTTCCGCTTCGGAGGCCGATCCGGTGTGGTCACCGGACTCGCGACGGATCGCCTTCGCCAGCAATCGGGAAGGCACCTGGCGGATCTACCTGATGGACGCCGACGGCACGGACGTCACGCTCCTGCCCTCCGGCACGGGCGACGCCACCGAGCCTGCGTGGTCGCCCGACGGTGGCCGCATCGCATTCGTCTCCACCCGCAGCGGCAATCCCGACGTCTGGGTCGTCAACCTCGACGGGTCGGGGCTCCGCCGGCTGACGACCGACTCGAAGCTCGACGTCGCGCCAACGTGGTCGCCGCAAGCGACGAACCGGATCGCATGGTCGAACGGCCCCGGCGGCCACCTGGACATCTGGACGATGCGGCCCGACGGGAGCAGCAAGACGCGCCTGACCAGGACAGAGGATCTCAATACGGAGGCCGCGTGGGGTTCCGACGGGACGATCGCCTTCGCACGTCGCGCCAAGGGCGGCGCCCGCTTCGAGATCTGGACGATGACCTCGGCCGGCGGGTCGATGAAGAGGATCGTCGTCTCCAACGTTCGGAACGACACCAAGCCGTCGTGGCTGCAGGACGGGAGACTCGTGTTCGCCTCTGACCGCGACGACGCCCGGGACTACGACCTCTTCCGCGCCACGAGGGCGGCGGCCGGCTGGCCTCACGTTCGCGTCACCGACGCCCCGGGCCACGACACGTCGCCGAGCGGCTGAGCCACCGCGTCGACGCTTCCCGGCAGCCGCAGAGAAGAGCTGGGGGAGCGGCCGCCGCCGCGTCCACTCGCCTTCGTGGACGGTTCTGTTACGGCCGCTTTCGACTGAAGTAGCCCGTAACATCGCCGACCAGCGATGCCGGAGACGCCGGAGCAGCTGTGGGAGCGCACGAAGGACTCTCTCCGCATGCCGCAGGTTCAGGAGTGGGAGACCTGGCCGTTCGACGGCGAGATCCTGCCTCGCGAGCTGCTGCCGCCACTCGAACGTGAGCAGCCCCGGCAGGGTGCCGGCGGAGTCGACTGCCGGCGGTGCGACGCATCCGACGATGAGTACCTCTGGACGAGCGAGCGCTGGAGGGTCCGCGGGCTGGGCCCGGTCGGGGTGCCGGCGATCGTGATGCTCGAGCCACGCGAGCACTTCGCCGAGCCGGGCGACCTGCCGGACGAGCTGGCGGCGGAATGCGGCGTCCTGCTCGCTCGAGTCGAGCGAGCGGTGCGGTCGATCGGCGAGATCGGGCGGGTGCACGTCTGTCGCTGGGGCGACGGAGGCGAGCATTTGCACTGGTGGTTCATCGCCCGTCCTGCTCGGCTCCCGCAGCTGACCGGCAGCTTCGTCGCGATCTGGGACGACGTGCTTCCGCCTTTGCCCTACGACATCTGGCGCGCGAATCTCGCCGCGGTCGCGAAGGCGCTCGAATGACCTATGACCCGACGGTCCTCCCGGACGGACTCCCGGTCCCAGAGGACGACGGCGCGGCCGACCATCTCAGAGGAACCCAGATTCCGTCGGTCCGGTTGGAAACGACAGCTGGCTAGGTCGACCTCGCCGAAGCCGCCCGGGACCTGCTCGTCCTCTACATCTATCCGCGCACCGGACGACCCGGCGCGGGAGCGCCGCCTTCGGGGTGGGACGAGACGCCGGGCGCGCGGGGCTGCACGCCGCAGTCGTACGGCTTCCGCGACCACGGCGCGGAGCTGCGCGAGCTCGGCGCCACCGTGCTCGGGCTCTCCGCGCAGCCGATCGCCGACCAGCGCGAAGCGGTCGAACGGCTGCGACTCCCCCACGCCGTCGCCGCCGATCCCGAGCTCCGCCTCGGGTCAGCGCTCGACCTGCCGACGTTCGAGTTCGAAGGGGCTCGCCTCTACAGGCGACTCGCGCTCGTCGCCGAGGGTGGACGGATCGTCAAGGTCTTCTACCCGGTCTTTCCACCGGACGAGAACGCCGCCGAGGTTGCGGCGTGGCTCAGGAGCCGCGGGTGACCTACTCGATCGTCGCCCGGGACGCGGAAACGGGCGAGCTCGGCGTCGCCGTCCAGTCACGTGCCTTCCGAAGCGGCGCCGCCGTGCCGTTCGCGACCCCCGGCGTCGGGGCTGTCGCAAGCCAGGCCTTCAGCGAGGCGAGCTACGGCCCGCTCGGCCTCGAGCTCCTTCGCGCGGGGAAGACCCCGGAGCAGGCGTTGGCCGAGCTCGTCGCGGCCGACCCGCTTTCCCCGACACGCCAGGTGGCGATGCTCGCCGCAGACGGGACGGCCGCGGTGCACACGGGCGCGGACTGCATTCCTTCAGCCGGTCACGCGGTCGGCGAAGGGGTCACGGCGCAGGCGAACTGCGTCGAGAGCCCCCGCGTCTGGGAGTCCATGGTCGAAGCGTTCGCCGAAGCCGACGGACCGCTCCCCCGGCGCCTCCTCACTGCCCTGGACGCGGCTGAGGCGGCGGGCGGCGACTGGCGCGGCCGACAGGCTGCCGGCCTCTTCGTCGTCCCCGGCGCAGGTGAGCCGTGGGAGACCTTGTGCGACATCCGGGTCGACGACCATCCCGACCCGCTCGCCGAGCTCCGGCGCCTACTCCAGCTTCACGAGGGCTACACGGCGATGGGCGAAGTCGACGACAGTGCGGCGATCGTGCGTGCGGCGGGCATGGAGGCACTCGATGTGAGGTTCGCCGAGCTGCTGGATGCCGCGCGTGCCGGCGACGTCCCTCGTGGACGGGAGCTGCTTGCTCCGCTCCTCGAGGAAGACGCCCGCTGGGCGGACTATTTGCGCGCGCTTGCCGACGCCGGCTACCTCCCACACGCGGAGGAGCTGCTCAGCCCCAGCTGAGAGTTACGACCTCCAGGGGCTCCGCGATCCCCTTCAGCTCCGCGGATCTGCCACCGACGCTCAGGATGCCGGACAACTGCTCGGCGGTCGCGCGGCTCGCCACGATCTCGCCTGCTTCGGCCATCGCGCCGATGCGAGCAGCCTCGTGCACGCCCTTACCGAAGTAGCTGCCGCGTGCCTGCTCGGCCTCGGCGGCGTGAAGCCCGGCCCGAACCTGCGGCGCGAAGCCGTGCGTCCGCCGGTGCTCCGCCAGCGAGCGCTGGATCGCCATCGCACATTCGGCCGCGCTCTGAGGATCCGGAAAGGCGAAGAAGAACCCGTCGCCTGCATGGTCGACCTCCTCATCCGAGTGCTCCGCGAAGAGCGCCCGCAGAGCTCGGTCGTGCCAGGCGACGAGGTTCTGCCAGGCCTCGTCTCCGATGGCCTCCACGAGGGGCGTCGAGTCGCAGATGTCCGTGAACAGAAATGTCCGGCCGGCGCGTATGCCTTCTCCTCCGAGCGCCGAGAGGGCCAAGCCCCGCTCGCGGCGGCTGCTCGGGCCTGCTCCAGCCTTTCCGCGACTTCCGGCACGCACTAGGATCGTACTCATGGCCGTCTCGGTCGAACAGCTGCATTTCACGCCGAGTGACGAGGCAAACCAACTCCTCGCCCGAGATCCGCTCGCGCTCCTGATCGGGTTCGCGCTCGATCAGCAGGTGACGGTTCCGACGGCGTTCATGGGGCCGTGGAAGCTGAAGGAGCGGCTCGGAACGCTCGAGGCGGCGGAGATCGCGGCCATGGATCCCGACCGGCTCGAGGCCGCCTTTCGCGAGAAGCCCGCCGTCCACCGCTTCCCCGGCGCGATGGCCACCCGCGTACGCGAGCTCTGCGCGGTCGTCGAGGAGGAGTACGGCGGCGATGCGTCGCGGCTCTGGCGCGAAGCCGGCGACTCGGCAGAGCTCCGCCGCCGGATCGAGGCGCTACCGGGCTTCGGCCAGATGAAGGTCAAGGCGCTCTCGGCCGTGCTCTACAAGCGCTTCGGAGTCGATGCGGCCGCCGGCCTCACCCCGCCGCATCCGACGCTCGGCGACGTGGACTCCGCCGAGGCGCTCGAGCGCTACCAGGCCGCGAAGCGGGAGCACAAGGCGAAAAAGCGCGCGCAGCAGGCTTGAGAGACCGCCCGGGCGCCATCGCCTACGTGACCCGCGCGGCCCCTGTGGAGTGGGAGCTCTTGCTCTTCGACGTCATCGGCGAGCCGGGCTACGAGGCGATCGTTCCAGGCGGTGGGATCGAGCC
>JBKJWJ010000075.1:0-5660 GCA_046716905.1 Gaiellaceae bacterium | reverse complement strand
ACGCGTGTGATGACGTTGAAGAGCGTCGTCTTGCCGGCGCCGTTCGGCCCGATCAGCCCGGCGATCTGCCCGGCCTCGACGTCGAACGACACGTCGTCGAGCGCGACGATGCCGCCAAACCGGCGGGTGACGTTTCGAACCTCCAGCAAAGCCAAGGCCGGAGGATCGTAAGCTCTCCTAGCCCGCGGAGCTCACTCGCTGTTGTTCCACTTGCCGAAGAGCGCCTCGTGGAGGTACCCACGGGTCTGCCATTCGGGTGGAACCGCCCCGCCGGGCGTCCCGCTCATGCGGGTGAGAGTGCGGGTGCCGTCAGGCCCGACCCACTCTGCGACCACGACCCAGCCGACCAGCACCGACTCGTCCAGGCGATCATTGCTCTCCTGGCTGAGCTGAATGGCGTCGTGCAGCTGCTCCGGACCGTGGTTCATCCCGTACAGCATCGGCCCGGGCGGGCCGATCCTTGAGGCTTACCTACAGGCGCGCAGCGCGCGATCGAGGGACTGGCTGCGCGAGTCACGCAGCGTCGCGACCGCGCGGACGAGCGTCCGAGACCGCAGTCGCCGCGGCGAGACCGATGCAGTGAAGGGCGCCCGCGAATCGCGTTTGATCCGCGTCCGGCCCCGGTAGAAGCTGACGCTCGCGACCCGCGAGGCTGCGGAGCCTCCGACTCGAAGACCGACCGTCGAGCGGACGCAGCCGGCGCGTCCGCGCTTGTAGCGGGCGGTCAGCCGGAGATCGACGCCGCGCCGGCAGGCGTCGCCCGCACACCCACGGAGGCGGGCGAGCCGCGTGCCCAGGCCGGTCTTCAGGCCCGTGAACCGCCCATCGGCGTGCAGACTCTGGAGCTGGTGCGGGTCGGCCGTGAGGTCGTAGAGCTCCTGCTCGCCCGTCGAGTGCTGAACGAAGACATGGCGCGGTGTGCGGATCGCGCTGTAGCCCGGCGTCTCGAGGAGGACGTCGCGCCCGGAGCGCACCAGGCCGTCGCGCGCGAACGGGAGCAACGAGCGGCCGTCGAGGCGGCGGCCGGGCCGCGCCTTCGTTGCGTCGAGGATCGTGGCGGCGAGATCGACGTTGGCGGCGAGGTTCGCCCGCCGGACGTTGGCCGGAATTCCCGGGCCGCGAAGGATCAGCGGCACGCGCACCGACGGCTCGTAGACGAGCACCTTGCCGTTCGGCACCCGATGCTCGCCGTGGAAGAACCCGTTGTCGGCGGTGAAGACGATCAGTGTGCGGGACGCCTCGCCCGAGGCTTCGAGCGCGGCGACGATGTCGCGGACGGCCTCGTCCACCGCCAGTAGAGACTCGAGCCGCTGCTGGTAGTTCTCGCGAATTCCGTTGATCCGTGCAGGGCTGATCAGCGCACGGTTGCGG
This sequence comes from Gaiellaceae bacterium, assembly GCA_046716905.1. Lineage (GTDB taxonomy): Bacteria > Actinomycetota > Thermoleophilia > Gaiellales > Gaiellaceae > JACDAN01. Next base: position 4,289 of record JBKJWJ010000075.1, on the reverse strand, counting down.
ATCCCCGCCGGCTTGTCCGAGACGTCGGCCTCGTTGAGGGACGGCGGCGCGGGCAGCGGCTCGGACGCGAAGCGATTCCGGTGCCGAGGTGCCGGCGACGGCGTGGCCTGGTTCCGCGGGTCGTCGGCGTCACGCGGCCCGCCGCTGTGCGGGGCAAGGAACGCCACCGACAGGAAGAACGGCTGCGCGGACGGCGCATGGCGACGAATCAGATCGACCGCCTTCCGGCCATAGACGTCCGTCTGGTAGTTGGTCGCCCCGGTTCCGTAAGTCACGAGCCTGCCGTTCTCGTTCAGCTGATAGTTGTAGAACTGGTACGTGGACGGGTCGGTCGAGCCGTACCACTCGGCCCACCCTGCGGGAATCTCCGTCGGCCGCGCCCGGCCGTAGCCGTTCAAGTACTTGCCGACGTGAACGGTGTGATAGCCGGCCTGCCGGAGCCACGCGGGCAGCGAGTTCGCGTGGGTCGGCGCCAGCTTGTCGTAGCCGCCGGTCGGGGGCGCATTGCCCATGATCGTGTGGTTGTGGCCGTACTGGCCGGTGATGAACGTCGTGCGCGACGGGCAACAGAGCGGAAACGACGCAAAGTTGTTCGTGAAGGTCGTGCCCCGCGCGCCGAGGAGCGCGTTCACGTTCGTCATCACCCGCATGGACTCGACCGTCTGGTCGTCCGTCATCAGGACGATCACGTTCGGCTTGGCCTGAACCTGCTGTGGCTGGGAGGGAGCTGCAGAGGCGAGCATGGCCGAGAGCGCCAGCACCGAAAACGATGCTGCAAGGACCCCCCACGCTCTCGGCCGTTTGCCCGCCATCCACGAGCTAGAACGCCGAAGTGCCGTTAGGGGTTCGTAAGCGTTTTGGAAAGGTTCTCCGGATCGGTTACTGGAGCCTGGCACGAGAAGTTCTGGCAGAGGTAGACCGTCGGCTTTCCGCCCACCAGACCTTTGCCGGCCAGCAACGGAATCTCTTCAGCGGGCCCGAACGCGACGACGCCATTGGGGTCGAATGGGGCGAGCGCCATACGAGCCACCTCGCTGTCCACGGGGCCCATGATCGCCAGCTCGCGCGGTGGCGAGAAGTGAAGGTCGAGCGCGCAGAGCGCATGGCCGAACGCCTGGGGCGCCCTGCCGAGAGCACGATGGATCAGCCGGAAGACGCCGACCGCCTGCCGCTCGAGCTCGGCGTCTCCGTACAGCCGAGCGAGCTTCAGCAACACCGAGGCAAGCATCGAGTTGCCCGAGGGCGACGGGTGGTCGTCGAAGGACTTCTGCCGGGCGATCAGCCTCTCGCCGTCCACCGGCGCGATGAAGAACCCGCCCAGCTCCTCGTCCCCGAAGAGCTCAACGGCGAGCCTCGCCAGCCTGTTCGCCTCCCGGAGCCAGCGCAGCTCCCCGGTCGCGACGTGGAGCTCGAGCAGCCCGTTCGCGACGTCGGCGTAGTCCTCGAGGAAGCCGGTGGTCTTGGCTCGCCCCTCGCGATAGCTCCGAAAGAGGCGCCCCCGGTCGTCCGAGAGCCGGCTGAGCAGAAATTCGGCGACGCCCTTTGCCGCCTCCACGTAGTCGGGTCGCTCGAGCCGGCGGCCCCCCTCCGCGAGGGCCGCCAGGGCGAGGCCGTTCCACGACGCGATCGCCTTGTCGTCCCTCGCCGGCTTGGGGCGCTGCTCGCGAAGCTCGAAGAGACGGACGCGGAGCTCCTCGTCCAGCTCACCGCGAATGATCGACCGCGCGTCCTCGAAGGGCTGAAGCAGCTCCTCGGGAACTCCCTCAGCGGTCGTCCAGGTGAAGGTCAGCCCCTCGACGCCGTCCGTGTCGGCGTCCTGGGCCGAAGCAAGGCCTCCCTCCGGGAGGGCGAGCTCTCGGAGGACGTAGTCGAGCGTCTCCTCCGCGACGCGCCGGTAGCGCTCGTGACCGGTCACCACCCATCCGTGGAGATAGGCGGGGGCGAGCAGCGCGTTGTCGTAGAGCATCTTCTCGAAATGCGGGACGAGCCAGGTGCGATCGACCGAGTAGCGATGGAAGCCGCCGCCGAGCAGGTCGTACATCCCACCGGCGGCCATCGCGTCGAGCGTCTTGACGACCATCGGCAGCGCCTCGTCGTCGCCGCGTAGGTGCATCCGCAACAGGAACTCGAGTGACGAGGCCGGCGGGAACTTCGGCGCGCCGCCGAAGCCTCCCCAGTCCGCGTCGAACTGGCGGCGCAGGGCGCGGGAAGCCTCGCCGAGGACGCTCTCGGTCAAAGGATCGCCCGACGGACGAGCCGCGGCCGACGAGCGCAAAGCCTCGACGAGCTGCGTCGCCGCGCTCGCAGCCGAGCCGCGCTGGTCGCGGTAGAGATCCGCGATCGCAGTGAGGACGTCGGTGAACGCCGGCATCCCGTGGCGCGGCTCCGGCGGGTAGTACGTCCCGCCGAAGAACGGCTCACCCTGGGGGGTGAGGAAGACGGTCATCGGCCAGCCGCCGTGCCCGGTGAGCGCGACGACCGCGTCCATGTAGAGCGCGTCGACGTCGGGCCGTTCCTCCCGGTCGACCTTGACGCTCACGAAGCGTTCGTTCATCAGGCGGGCGGTCTCCTCGTCCTCGAACGACTCGTGCTCCATGACGTGGCACCAGTGGCAGGCCGAGTAGCCGATCGAGAGCAAGATCGGGCGGTCTTCTCCCCGCGCTTTCTCGAAGGCCTCGTCTCCCCAGGGGAACCAATCCACAGGGTTACGGGAGTGCTGCAGAAGGTACGGACTCGTCTCGTTCGCAAGCCGATTCATCTGCAGGACTCCCTAATCAGTCGCTCCGGCAAAGCCGGAGCGACCTCGATGGTCGGCGGCGCAAGCGCCGCCTTGGCGTGTTGGAGGAGGTACGGGCTCGTCTCGTTTGCGAGGCGGTTCATGGGTCTAAGCTACTCGCCGTGACCGAGACCCCAGACGACGTCCTCGAGCCCGAGGACACGACTGAGCCGACCGACGACCGAGACGCCGAGGACGAGCCGAGCCTGAGCGGCGAAGAGAGCCTCGCCCTGCTTCCTCCCGACTAGGAGGGAAGGCCGGCTCGATAGAGGTAACCCTCGAGCCTGCGGCCGAGCAGTTCCTCCAGCCACTGCGAGATCGCGATCAGCGCGTCGAGGTCGACGCCGGTCTCGACACCCTCGCCCTCGAGGAGATAGGCGAGATCCTCGGTGGCGACGTTTCCCGTTGCCTTGGGCGCGAACGGGCAGCCGCCGAGGCCGCCGACCGACGAGTCCAGGGCGGACGCGCCGGCCTCGAGTGCGGCATAGGCATTGGCGAAACCCGTGTTCCGAGTGTTGTGGAAGTGACCGCCGACCGGCCTCCCGAGGGCTGAGACCCGCTCGACGAGCGCCTTCACCGGCCGCGGGGTGGCAACGCCAATCGTGTCTGCGAGCACGAGCTCGTCGGGCTCGGCCGCTGCGAGCCGCTCGGCGATCTCGACGACCCGGTCTGCGTCGACCAGGCCCTCGAAGGGGCAACCGAAGGCGACGGAGATCGTGACGCTCGACCGGATTCCGTCGTCGCGGGCTCGGGCAACGATCTGCTCCGCATCGCCGAGAGCCGCGTCGACCGACGCGCCGGCGTTCTTTTGCGAGAAGCTTTCTGTCGCGGCGACCGCGAACGACACCTCGTCGAGGCCGGTGTCAAGGAGCCGGTCGTAGCCCCGCTCGTTCAGCGCAAGCCCTGAGTAGAGGACGCCCGCCCGACGCTCGAGCGCTGAGACGACCTCCTCGGCGCCCGCCATCTGCGGCACGCGGTCGGGGTTGACGAAGCTAGCCGCCTCGATCCTCGTCAGCCCGGCGGCGGAGAGCCGGTCGACGAGCTCCGCACGGGTCTCGGTCGGAAGCGTTTGCTCCACGTTCTGGAGGCCGTCGCGCGGCCCCACCTCGCGGAGCATTCTCAGAAGCCGCGGGCGAAGACCCGCTCGGGCTTGATGCGCACGATGAGACGCTTCTCACCCTCGACGTAGGCGTAGTCGCGACCGAAGTACCGATGCGAGAGGTCGTTGATGTGCTTCTCCGCCCCCTCGTCGCTGATCTCCGCCGGGCCGACGACCGTGAGGTACTGGTACGGGTTCTCGTGGTTGAACACGCAGATGCTGACGACCGGGTTTCGTCGAATGTTCTGCGGCTTGACCCGACCCTCGGCCGTGTTGAAAACAACGTACTGCCCGTCCCAGTCGATCCAGTTCGTCGTGAGCTGGGGCGAGCCGTCCTCCCCCACGGTCGCGACGACCGCGAAGTTCTTCCCCTTGAGGAGGCCGGCCTGCTCTTCGTTCAACGTTGCCACGGCG
>JBKJWJ010000074.1:0-4957 GCA_046716905.1 Gaiellaceae bacterium | reverse complement strand
GCAAAGCTCTTCGGCTTCGAGGATGAGGAGGAAGCAGTCGTTGCCGTCGAGGATGGAGTGCTCATCTACGCGGAGGACGACAAGGGCCTGCGGGCGGCGCTCGCGCGCCGAGACTCGGGCAAGGGGCTCGAAAAGGCCATGGTCGACGACGCGCTGGCCGACCTGCCAAAGGAGTCGATCGCACGGGCGTACGGCACGCTCACGGGCATCGCGGAGCAGGAACAGCTGCGGCGCTTCGCCGAGGTCCCAATCGTTCAGGCGCTCGAGACGTGGGGCCTGACGGTCGCGTTCGAGGACAGCAAGCTGAACGTCGACCTCGCTGTCGGGCTCGACGGCGACAAGATCGACGAAGCAGACTTGCCGCTCGTCACCGGTCCCGACGCACCGGAGATCGTCATCCGGGAGAGCGAGCTGTCGGGCGGTAACCGCAACCAGAGTCAGACCACCGCGTTCCTCCTCCGTGCCTTGCGCACCGGGTATCCGAACTCGCGCTTCGTCAAGGCCGCCGACGCGATCGAAAAGGAGCTCGGCATCGACTTCGAGCAGGAGATCCTGCGCCAGTTCAACGGGCCGAGCGCCTCATACGTGAGCCCCGACGGCAAGATCTTTGCTGCCCGAAGCGAGGTACGCGACCCTGAGGCGCTGAAGGCCGTGCTTCCAAAGCTCGCCCCGCATCTACCAACGCTCGTCGAAGGCCTGCAGGGACTCCAGTCCGAGGGAATGGCGCTGCTCTTCCTCTTCGCCCCCGACGCGCCGGCGGCAGCGCCGATGCAGAACGTCGAGGTCGATCCGCCCACAACCGAGGACGGCTTCTACCGCATCTCGGGGCTCACCGGCGACGGCCCGAGCGAGCTCTACCTCGGACTGGTTGGTGACGTCTTCGTTGTCGCCTCGGACGAGCAGCGGGCCCGCGAGATCGCGACGGCCGACACCGAGCGAGCGGAGGGAGCCGAGGGTGCAGGTGTCTTGCGCGCAGATCTCCGACGGCTCGGCGACCGGATCGACGACTTCGGCTTCCTCCCGATTCAGGGCAAGGAGCTTGTCGCCTCGCTCGAGGCGAGCACGGAAAGGCTCCGCGCCCGCGTCCGCGTCCAGCTGGATTGATGCTGTCGCCGCAGAACGGGCCTAGCCCGTTCCGCTCGTGAACGCACCGAGTTCTCAGGCCCAGGGGCCGGAGATCGCGCCCTAGGCCATCACTTCGACCCTGCGGTCGGCAGAGTCGAGCCGGCCTTCGCGCTCGAGGACGTCCTTGAGCGCACTGATCGAGACTTCGAGCTGGTCGAGCGACGGCTCGCGCGTCGTCAGGCGCTGAAGCCAGAGCCCAGGCGCGAGGAGGGTCATCAACACTCGGTTGCCGGTGTGCTTGCCCGCGAAGCGGATCAGCTCGTAGGCGATTCCGGCGATGACCGGGAGGAGCAGGATGCGGCTGGCGATCAGCCAGTACCAGGTCGGCCGCCCGAAGAAGGCAAAGACGAAAATCGCGATCACCATGACCCAGAGGAGGAACGCAGTTCCGCACCGTGGGTGAATGAGGCTGAACCGCTGAACGCGCTCCGGCGTCAGCTCTTCGCCGGCCTCGTAGGCGTTGATCGCCTTGTGCTCGGCCGCGTGATACTGAAAGACGCGCCTCAGGTCGGGCAGAAACGAGATCAGGACGAGGTAGAGGATGAAGATCGAGACACGGATCAGGCCCTCGACGATCACGAAGAGGCCGGTTTGCTCAATCGGCAGCCAGTTCGTGATCAGCGCCGGGGTGATTTTGAAGAGGACGAGCGCGAAGCCGATCGCGATCACGAAGGCGAAGATCATCGCGCCGCGGCCGATCTCGGTCGAGACCTCGTCGTCGTCACCTTCCTCCTGCGCGGCGTAGTTCGCCGAGATCGCGAGCGCGCGGAACCCGATCGCGAGCGACTCTCCGAGGGCGATGATCCCGCGGATCACCGGCAGCCGAAAGAACCCGTGCCGTGCCATCACGGAGTTGATCTCGTGGTTCAGCTGCGCGATCTCGCCGTCCGGCTTTCGGACTGCGAGAGCCCAGTTCGAGGGGCCGCGCATCATCACGCCCTCGAGGACGGCCTGGCCGCCGATCGGAGCTGCCATTGAGTGCCTAGCCGCGGCGGGCGCCGCCGGCCCGCTCCAGACGACGCTGGAAGCGCTCCACGCGGCCGCCGGAATCCATCAGCTTCTGCTTGCCCGTGTAGAACGGGTGGCAGTTCGAGCAGATCTCGACGTGCATCTCGGTTCTGGTCGACCTCGTCTCGAACTCGTTGCCGCAGGAGCAGCGAACGGTTGCGAGGGCGTAATCGGGATGGATTTCGGCCTTCATTGCCGAGCCAGGATAGCAGCGGCAGTCTGGGCTGCGACGTTGCCCCCCGAGACGACGCAGACCACAGTTTCGCCCTTTTCGATTCGGGCTTTCCCGGACATCAAGGCGGCCACCGCCGCGGCTCCGGCCGGCTCGCAGGCGAGCTTCGCGCGCTCGTAGAGGAGGCGGGTCGCGGCTTCGATCTCGCTCTCCTCGACAAGCAAGATCTCGAGACCCAGGTCTTGGACGATCTGCAACGGCAGGTCGCCGGCGAACGGCGCGTTGAGCCCATCCGCCACCGAGCGAGCGTCGACCGGAACCGAGCACCCGGCGGCGAGCGCCGCCGTCATGGCCTGGGACGTCACAGGCTCGACACCGACGACCTTGACGCCCGGCAGCGCTGTGGCAATCCCGGCGATGAGCCCTCCCCCACCGACGGGCACCACGACAACGTCGACGTCGGCGACATCCTCGGCGATCTCGTGACACACGGTCCCCTGCCCGGCCAGCGTGCGCGGCCCGTCGAACGGAGGGATGAATGTCCGCCCCGTCTCCGCACGAAGCTCCTCCAGCCGAGCGAACACGTCGGCCGGCCCGTCGGCTTCGAGGTCGACCGTCGCCCCGTAGCCGCGAGTGGCCGCGATCTTGGCGGCGCTCGCCGTCTTCCACATCACGAGCAGCGCATCGAGCCCCTCCAGCGCAGCGCAGTAGGCGAGGGCCTGTGCGTGGTTTCCGGCGGATGCTGCGATAACGCCGCGCCCGCGCTCCTCGGATGTCAGTGCGGCGAGCGAGTTGAGCACTCCGCGTGGCTTGAAGGAGCCCGTGCGCTGGAAGAGCTCGGCCTTCAGGAAGACACGGTCGCCGAGGATTGCGGAGCTGAAGACAGGCGTCCGGTGGAGCCTGCCCCCGATGGCCGCCTGCGCGCCGACCACATCTTCGATGTCGAGAGGCACGGCTCGATCGTATGCCGACGCCGAACCGTTTCTGCCACGTGCGCGAACCATGAGCGTCCTAAATCGATGAGGGGGTAGAGATGTCGAACACCAGCCCGGAGCCGGATTCCGCGCTCCAGGAACTGGCACGCGATCCCGGATCGCGGAAAGAGTTCCTCAGGAAGATGGGCGGCGGAGTTGCCGCCACTTCAGCCTTCGGGCTCTTCCTGGCCGCCTGTGGCGGCGACGACGACTCGAACGGCTCGGCCGCCGGAACCACCACACAAACCGACACGGCGACGAACGAGTCGGGCGACCTGGCGATCGTGAACTACGCCTTGACGCTCGAGTATCTCGAGACGGCGTTCTACGCAGACGTCGCGTCGAGCGGTCTCTTCAAGGGCGCCGAGCTCGAGATGATCAAGATGATCGGCGAGCAGGAGCAGGCGCACGTAGCCGCGCTCGAAGGAACGGCCAAGAACCTCGGGACACCCGCGGCGAAGCCGCAGACGAAGTTCCCGCTCGACAGCGCCAAGAGCGTCCTCGGCCTCGCGGCGACCGTCGAGAACCTCGGCGCAGCCGCGTACCTCGGCCAGGCCGCGAAGATCGAGAGCAAGGAGATCCTCGCCGCCGCACTCGCAATCCACACCGTGGAGGCACGTCATGCCGCCGCGCTGAACCAGCTCACGGGCAAGTCGTTCGTTCCGGACGGCGCCTTTGCTGCTCCAGCCGCGATGGACGAGGTGCTTGCAGCCGTCAAGCCCTTCATCGTCAGCTAGCCAACCGGCCAAGAAAAGGAGAACGAGATGCATCAGAACAAGCTCGCGGCCGACAGCCTGGCTGCGGTGGAAATCGAAGGTTTGACACGAAGCTCATTCATCCTCAAGGGCGCCATCGTCGCGGGATCCGTGTACGGAGCGGCGGCAGTCGGGCCCTTCGTGAAGACGGCGCTCGCGCAGACCGGCGGGGGCGACGTCGAGATCCTGAACTTCGCCCTCACGCTCGAGTACCTCGAGGCCGCGTTCTACGTCAAGGGTGCCGGCCTGGGATTGAGCGGCGAGGTCATGTCGGTCGCCCGAGAGATCGGGGCCAACGAGCAGGAGCACGTCGAAGCCCTGTCGTCGACCATTACCGACCTCGGCGGAACGCCGGCCAAGGAGCCGACGTTCATGTTCCCGGTCACGAACCAGAAGTCGTTCCTCAAGCTCGCCCAGACCCTCGAGGACACCGGCGTCAGCGCCTACAACGGCGCAGCCCCCGGCATCGAGTCCATGGAGGTGCTGAGCGCTGCAGGCAGCATCGTCCAGGTCGAGGCCCGGCACGCAGCCCGGATCAGGATGATCAACGGTGTTGCGGTCGCTCCGGTCGCGTTCGACGAGGCGTTGGAGAAGGCGGCTGTGCTCGAGGCCGTCATGCCGCTCATCAAGGCGTAGCCACTAGCCCTCTCCGGACACGTCCTGGGGTCTGACCCCGGGACGTGTCCGGCTAGGTCAGCTTGTACTCGGGCCCTGCGCCACCTTCGGGAGGCGTTAGGCGCCCGCCCTTGGCGGTGATCGCACCGCACTGGACGCAGTTGGACGGCGTCACCTCGACGCCTTCCTCCTTCGCCTCGTAGACCTGGGCTGGGCACATCCGCTCCCACATGAGGGCGACCTCGCGCGGGACGTCCGTGCGGATCTTGATGTGGTTCGGCGCGTCGTCGCGCGTCTTGTTCCCCGAC
>JBKJWJ010000073.1:0-3409 GCA_046716905.1 Gaiellaceae bacterium | reverse complement strand
GGCCAGAGGGGGCTTGGCCTATCCCGCCAGACGCTCGACCAGCCGGTAAACGCTCTTCGGCCTGGGGACGTGGTCGAGCGCCAGCGGGCCGACGACGACGGTTCCGTAGCCGAAGAGCTGGCCCGCGAGGGTCTGCTCGAGCTCCACGGCCTCGACGGCAGCGAGGCGCACGGCACGCGCTCGGCGCCGCCACGTTCCGTTCACGACGAAGACCTTGTCGGTCGTGACTACGAGGCGAGTCCGCTCCCATTTCCAGACCGCGCGGAGCGCGACGAAGGCGGCGAAGCCGATGACACATGCGCCGACCACAGAGAGTGGCCAGGCAAGCGTCGTCACGACGCCACCCGCCCCGGCGAGCAGGATCGCCCAGACGAGTGGTCGCGCGAGGACGATCCCGTGGCGTCTGGCCTCGAGAAAGACCTCTTCGTCTCGGTTCACGATCACCCCAATCGCGCTTCGCCCAACCTCTAGTGTTTCCTCTAAGGCAAACGGGGCGAGAAGGAGACCGTGAACGACACAGCCCGCAGAGCGTTCGTCGCCGCGATCGTCGTCCTGGCCGTGATCGTCGGTGCCCTGGCCCTGTGGAAGCTGAAGGTTCTCCTGGCCCTACTCTTCCTCGCTTTTACGATCGCGGCAGCCATGCGGCCCGGGGTCGAAGCCCTCCGACGGCGGCGAATTCCGCGCGGAGCCGGCGTTCTCCTCCACTACGCAGCCTTGTTCGGGCTCCTGTCGGTGCTCCTCTGGGCAGTCGTGCCGCGCGCCGTGACACAGGTGCAAGAAGCGATCGGCGACTCCGAGAACGAAACCGGGATCAAGGGTGAGCTGCTCAGCTGGCTCGACCGCCGGCTCGAGCGGCTTCCTCAGCCCGAGCAGCTCGTCGACGTTGGGCTCGAGGTCACCCTCGTCGGAGTGGAGATCGGCGTCGGGCTGCTCTTCGTACTCGCAACTGCCGCGTACTGGATCTTCGAGCGAAACGACGCCGTCGGCTTCGTCACCTCGCTTCTCCCCCGCTCCAAGCGCAAGCTCGTTCGCGACACGTGGGCCCTCATCGACCTGAAGCTTGGTGCCTACGTGCGAGGACAGCTGCTCCTGATCACCCTCGTTGCGACGGTGCTTTCACTCTGCTTCTGGGCGATCGGGCTTCCGTTCTGGCTCTTGATCGCGATCTTTGCGGGGATCGTGGAGATCGTCCCGGTGATCGGGCCGCTGGCCGCCGGCGCGCTTGCGGTGGGGGTCGGCCTCACTGTCTCTGTCCCGGTTGGCCTCGCGGCAGGCGTGGTGGTGCTCGTCGTCCGCCTGCTCGAGGACTACTTGGTCATCCCACGGGTGCTCGGCGACGCGGTCGGCCTCTCACCGCTCGTCGTCCTCGTGTCCGTGGCGGCTGCTGCCCTGCTGTTCGGCGAGTTCGCCGTGCTACTCGCGATCCCGCTCGCCGCCGTTGCGGCGACCCTGTTCGACGTGATCGTCCGGGACATGGATCCCGCCGAGGAAGAGGTTCCGACCGTGCTCTTCACGGCGCAGGACGCCGAGAGCTAGCTGCGGCCTAGGCCTTGCGCCACTTGCCGAAGATCAGGCCGCCGACGGTGAAGCCGAGCCCGAAGGTGCCGAGAGAGAAGGCACCGAGCGTCACCGCCTTGCGCACCTTCGAGAGCCGCTGCCACCTGCCGAGCGCCTCTTCCTCGTCAGTCGTCAGCGGCTCGCCACGCCGCTTCTTGCGCAGCGCACCGCCCGCCCGCAGCCCGAGATAGAGGTCGTCGAAGATCTCGGTCGGCTCATCGACCACGATCTGAGTGTATAGCCTGCCCCGGCTGTGGCTGGGCCGCCGACACGGGTTCTTCACCTCTCCGATCTTCACACTGGAAGCCACGAGGATCCCCGGCTCGCGCCGGCCCTCGAAGCGCTGATCGGCCGCATCGATCCCGAGCTGATCATCGCGAGTGGCGACCTGACACACCGTGGCCGGCCGGAGCAACACGAACGGGCCGCCAACCTCCTCCGCGGGCTCGGCCGCCCCGTCCTTGCCATCCCGGGCAATCACGACATCCCGTACACGTTGATTGCGCGCTTCACGAAGACCTGGGAGCAGTTCGAGCGCCAGTGGGAGACGACGGAGCCGGTCTACCGCTCCGACTCGCTCTTCGTCGTCGGTCTCAACTCCGTCAGACCGTGGCTGCAACAGTCGGGAAGGCTTGGCCAATCCCAGCTCGACCACGCGGCCGAGCTCCTCAAGGAGGCCGCGCCCTCGGCGGTTCGCATAGTCGTCCTCCACCACCATCTCCTCGGCGCCCCCTGGCGCTCGCGCAAGAAGCCGGTCGCCCGACGCAGCCGCGTGCTCGCGACGCTCGTGGATGCAGGAGCCGAGCTCGTCCTCGCCGGCCACATCCACCAGGCGGCGATCAGCGAGCGCCACGAGTTCGAGGTCGTGACCGGCGACATCCGCGGTGTCACGGTCTCGATCGCTCCGGGCCTCGGCCAGCCGCGGCCCGATCGCCGCGGCGAGGCTCGCGGCCTCCACGTCTATCGCTGTGAAGAGGAGTCGCTGACGATCGAGACGTACATCTGGCGGGAGGACGACTGGGGGCTCACCGCGATCCGGCGCTTTCCGCGCGGACGCGGGCCGCTGGCCGCCCAGTCGACTCCCACCTAAGACTCGATCAGTACCAGCGGCCCTTTGCGAACCCTCCGAAGGCGATGAGGCCGATCAGCGCGATGATGATGCCGATCCAGAGGCTCCAGACGATGGCGAGGATGATCCCGACGACGACCAGGATCCCGCCAAGACTGATTCCACCCATGTTCCTCCTTCTTCCGTTATGCGACGGCGCGCCTGCCGGCGACCATCCGGTAGATGACGAGCAGGATGATTGCCCCGACGATGGCGGTGAGCCAGCTGCTGATGTCGAAGAACTCATCCATCGGATCTGCGTTGAACAGTGCTCCGGCGAGGAATCCTCCCAGGATTGCGCCGATGACGCCGATGATGGTGGTGATGATCAGGCCCCCGGGGTCGTCACCCGGCAGGATCGACTTGGCGATGAAGCCTGCGATCAGGCCCAGGATGATGAACGCGATGATGCCCATGCTGTCTCCCTTCGTTGACCTCCACGAGGTTCCCGAAGACCACTGACTGGAAACGCTAGAGCCGCGATCCCGGGCCTGCAACCGTGCGTTTTTGGACGAATTTCCGGTAGCCGATCACGATCAGGGTCGCTGCGAGGACTGACAGAGCGAACACTCCGCCAGCGCCGAAGCCCAGCGCGATTGCGATCGCGCCTCCGACGATCGACCCCGCGAGACCGATCGCGATCGTCAGCCAGAGCGGCATCGGATCCTTACCGGGCACGGCCAGCCGGCCGAGAGCGCCGACGGCAAGGCCGGTCAAGACGATCGCGAGGACGCTGCCGAGGGT
>JBKJWJ010000072.1:0-6485 GCA_046716905.1 Gaiellaceae bacterium | reverse complement strand
TACTACATGGGCGGAGAGGGCCGGCGTCTCTTCGGCCAGACGACCCCCTCCGAGCTCAAGGACAAGTTCCAGATGAGCGTCCGGACGCCGATCGGGATCATCGGCGTGATCACGCCGTGGAACTTCCCGATCGCGATCCCTTCGTGGAAGACCCTGCCGGCGCTCGTCGCCGGCAACACGATCGTCTTCAAGCCTGCGACCGACACACCGACCCTCGGCCAGCGCTACGTCGAGCTGCTCGTGGAAGCCGGTCTTCCGCCGGGCGTCGTCAACATCGTTCACGGGGGAGGCGGCGCGGTCGGCGAAACGCTCGTGAAGCATCCGGACGTTCGGGTCATCTCGCTCACGGGCTCGCGCGAGACCGGTGTCGCCGTGCTGAAGGCGGCCGCCGAGGGGCTCAAGCACGTCCACCTCGAGCTCGGCGGCAAGAACGCGATCATCGTCCTCGACGACGCCGATCTCGACCTGGCCGTCGAGGGCATCGTCTGGTCGGCGTTCGGAACCTCCGGCCAGCGCTGCACGGCCGCAAGCCGCGTCATCGTCCAGCGCGGCGTCTACGAGGAGCTGCAGTCGAAGCTCGTCGCAGCTGCCGAGAAGCTCCGCCTGGGCCTGGGCTGGGAGGACGACACCGATGTCGGTCCGGTGATCAACCAGCGCGCGCTCGACAAGATCCGCTCGTACACGGAGATCGGCAAGGGGGAGGGCGCCAAGCTGCTCACGGGCGGCGAGGTCGCGTCGGGCAACGGGCTCTCCGACGGCTTCTACTACCGGCCGACGATCATCGGCGATGTCGATCCCGGGATGCGAATCGCCCAGGAGGAGATCTTCGGCCCGACGACAGCCCTCATTCCCGTGGACTCCTTCGACGACGGGCTCAGAGCGGCCAACGGCGTCAAGTACGGCCTCTCGTCTTCGATCTTCACGCGCGACGTCAACAAGGCGTTCCGCGCGATGCGCGACCTCGACACCGGCATCACGTACATCAATGCCGGGACGATCGGCGCCGAGGTTCACCTCCCGTTCGGCGGGACGAAGGACACCGGCAACGGCCACCGCGAGGCCGGTCAGGCGGCGCTCGACGTCTTCACGGAGTGGAAGTCGATCTACGTGGACTACTCGGGCCGCCTGCAGAAGGCCCAGATCGACGCCGGCTGAGATGGCTGATGCCATGAGATTGCAGGTTCGGGGCGCGAGCTGGCCGCTCTGGGGCGCGTCGGCGAGGCGTTGCCGATGCTCCCAGCATCGGTGACGGCTCGACGGCGTGAAGCGGACGCACCGGTCGGCGGGCCGCTCCGCGGGCCGACGGTCGGTGCGGGAGCGGCCCAGACGCGCCAGATCGCGCATCCGGACGCGCAAGATCGTGGCATCGACCATCTTTAGCGGCCGTCCGCTGCCAGGCGCAGGCCGAGGGCGACGAGAACTGCGCCGAGCACCGCGTCGAACAGGCGCCGGATGGCCGGCCGCCGCAGTACGTCGCCAAGGCGGTCGACGACGACGGCGTAGGCGGCGAGCCAGACGAGCGTCATCGAGCAGAAGGCGAGCCCGAGGGTCAGCAGCCCGCCGAAGGACTCCGCGCCGAACTGTGGGAGCAGGCTCGTGAAGAACACGGCCATCTTCGGATTCCCGAGGTTGCTGAGGACGCCCTGCCGGAATGCAGAGGCGGAGCTCAGCGAGCCGCCCACCAGTCCGCGCTCGATGCGGCCCCTACGCAGTGCGGCGGCGAGCAGCGCCTGAATGCCGAGGAAGACGAGGAAGACGGCGCCGGCGAGCTTCAGCGCGACGAAAGCCGGCTCGAAGGCGACGATCAGCGCCGCAAGACCGAGGGACGTTGCAAGAGCCCACACCGCCTGCCCGGCGGACACTCCCAGCGCAGTGAAGAATCCCGGTCGGCGCCCGCCGAGCAGGGAGTTGCGGATCGTGAGCGCCGTGTCTTGCCCCGGGGTGACGATGACGAGCACGGAGATCCCGACGAAAGCGGCGAGGTCCACGCGTCGAACCTAGCGAGAACGGGCCGCTAGGGGTTGGCGGGCTGCCGGCCGAGCTTCACGTCGAAGCTGCGCTTCTCGTTCCCGCGATACGCATCGACCTCGATCGTGTCGCCGACCTCTTTCCCCATGATCGCCTGGCGCAGGTCCTGCGCCTCCGCGACGGGCTTTCCGTCGATCGCGACGACGTAGTCGCCCCCGAGTCGGTAGCTCTGACCGTCGATGACGACCTCCCTCGTGCCGGCGCGGATCCCGGACGCCGCTGCTCCGCTCCCCTCGTAGACCCGCACGACGAGCAGGCCGCGCTCGGCGGGAAGGTTGAAGAGCCGCGCGATCTCCGGATCGATCTCCTGCGCGCCGACTCCGATGAAGGAGTGCTCGACCTTGCCCTTCTCGATCAGCTGCGAGACCACGTTCCTGACCGTATTCATCGGCACTGCGAACCCGATTCCGATGTTGCCGCGGGAACCGGTGTTGCCGGTCGCGATGGCCGTGTTGACCCCGATCACCGCTCCGTTCGCGGCAAGCAGCGGCCCACCCGAATTGCCGCTGTTGATCGAAGCATCCGTCTGGATCACGTCGTCGATCGTGAAGTCGTTCGGGGCGGTGAGCGGCCGGTGGAGAGCGCTGATGATCCCGGCGGTGACACTGCGCTCGAGCCCAAGTGGGTTCCCGATTGCGACCACGGAGTCGCCGACCCGAGTCCGATCCGAGTTGCCGAGCTCCAGCGGACGGAGGGCACGCGCGTCGACCTCGACCTTCAGGACCGCGATGTCCGTCGAGGGGTCGGTGCCGAGCAGTTTGGCCTTGACGCTGTCTCTGTTGGAGAAGCTGACCTCGATCTCCTGCGCGTTCTCGACAACGTGGAAGTTGGTGACGATGTGGCCGGTCGTGTCGATCACGAAGCCGGAGCCCAGGGCCTGCTGCCGCTGCTCCTCCGGGAATCCGAACGGGTTCAGGAAGGGGTCGGGCTCGACGGTCTGGACGCTCGTCGTCGTGATCTGGACCACGCCGGGAGCGCTCCGCCGGTAGATCTCGTTGATCGAGAGGCGGCGGTCATCGGTGAACGCTGCCGGCGCACTCGACTCGACCTCCGTTGCCGGAGCCTGGATGGTCTGCGTGTCGTCGAGGAGACCGGTGAGCTCTGCTCCCACGAGCGCGACCCCGCCACCCATCACAGCTGCAATGAGTATCGGGGCCGCGCCGGAGAGAACGCGGGGAGATCTCAGCACGGCAAAGTTGTACCGGGTTCTCTGTTCACCATGGTTACGCCCCGTTTAACGGGTCCTTGCGCCTCTGTTAAGCGGCGTCTTACTCGCCGAGCTCTGGGACGCCCTCGGGATGCGAGGCGTCGGTGAACTCTCGGAACTCGCCGGTCACGAGGTAGGCGGTTTGCTCGCCGATGTCGACGGCATGGTCGCCGATCCGCTCGAGGCAGCGGGAGACGATGATCATCCGGAGGCCCCACTCCCGCAAGTCCAGGTCGTTCCCGAGCTCCAGCACGTGGTTGACGACCCGCCGGTTGGCGCGGTCGATCAGCTCGTCGAGCTCGACGAGGCTCTCTGCTCCCTCGAGCTCGCGGTCCGCAAACGATTGCATCGCGACGCGGATCATCTCCTCCGCCCGGGCACCCATCTCCTCGAAGGCCTCGACGAGCATGGCGTCCGGCCTGAGGTCGGCCGACAGCTTGGTGAGCTTGGAGATCGTGACGCAGAGATCGGCCATGCGCTCCAGCCCGAGGTTGATGTGCAGGACGGCGAGGACGAGCCGGAGATCGACCGCCACGGGCGTCTGGCGGGCGAGGAGCTGTTCGATCCCTTGGCTGATCGACAGGTAGCGCGCGTCGACCTCGTCGTCGAAGGCGATCACCTCGTCAGCGAGCTCGGAATCCTGTTGCTCGAGGGCGTTGAGCGCGCCGCGCAAAGAGCGGAGGACGAGCTCGCTCTCTTCCTGGAGGTTGGCCTCGAGCCGGTCGAGCGCCTCTTGGAAGGACATCCTCACACCGCCAGGATAGTCCTCGCGCATCATCTCGCTCATCTGGTTTTCCTAACCGAACCGGCCGGTCACGTAGTCCTCCGTTCGCTTGTCGGAAGGCTGCGTGAAGATCTTGGAGGTGGCGTCGTACTCGACGAGGATGCCGGTCCGCTGACCTTCCTCTCCGCGGGTGACGCTGAAGAACGCGGTCATGTCGGCGACCCGCGCCGCCTGCTGCATGTTGTGGGTCACGACGACGATCGTGTAGTCCTTCTTCAGCTCGTGCATGAGGTCTTCGATGCGTGTCGTCGCGATCGGGTCGAGTGCAGACGCCGGCTCGTCCATCAGGATCACCTCGGGCTCGACAGCGAGGCAGCGCGCGATGCAGAGCCGCTGCTGCTGGCCGCCCGAGAGGCTGAGCGCGTTCGACTTCAACCTGTCCTTCGACTCGTCCCAGAGCGCAGCCTGCTGCAGGGCGCGCTCCACGCGGTCGTCCAGCCCGTCCGTCATGCCGAGGACGCGCGGGCCGAACGCGACGTTGTCGTAGATCGACTTCGGAAACGGATTTGGCTTCTGGAACACCATTCCGATCCGCTTGCGCACCTCGACCGGGTCGACTCCTGACCCGTACAAGTCCTGGCCGTGGTAGAGGATCGTGCCGTCGACCTTCGCCGTCGAGATCAGATCGTTCATTCGATTGAAGCAGCGGATGAACGTGCTCTTCCCGCAGCCGGAGGGCCCGATGAACGCGGTGACGAAATTGCGGTAGACCTCGAGCGAGACTCCCTCGAGCGCCTGGTTGCCGCTGTAGGAGACGCCGAGCTCCTTCACGTCGAAGACGACCTCCCGGAACTCTTTCGCAGGCAGCGGGCGGGTTTGCGTCTCGACGTCGACGTTCACGCTGGCCATTGTGACGGAGGACAAGGACTCACCACCTTCTTTCGTAGCGGTTGCGGAGCCAGATCGCGAATGCGTTCAGCGTCAGGAGGATCGCCAGGAGGACGATGATCCCGGAGGCGGCGAGCGTCCTGAACTCGTCCTGGGGCCGCGCGATCCACTGGTAGATCTGCACGGGAAGCGCGGTGAAGTCGCCGAGCAAGGTCGGGTTGAACGAGATGTAGGTCAGCGCGCCGACGAGGAGCAGCGGCGCCGTCTCTCCGAGCCCCCTCGACAAGGCGAGGATCGACCCGGTCGCGATCCCGGGCGTCGATGCCGGGAGCACCTGCCGCCAAACGACCTGCCATTTCGTTGCGCCGAGCGCATACGCCCCCTGCCGGATCGTGTCGGGCACGCCGCGGATCGCCTCCCGCGCCGCGATGATCACGGTCGGGAGGACGAGCAGCGTCAGGATCATCGCGCCGGCCAGCAAGACCCGCCCGAGGCCGAGGCCCCGAACCAAGAATGCGAGGCCGAGAATCCCGTAGACGATCGACGGCACCGCCGCGAGGTTCTGGATGTTGACCTCGAGCAGGCGGTTGTACCAGCGTTCCCGGTTCGCGTACTCCTCGAGGTAGATCGCAGTTCCCACGCCCAGCGGAACGGTGAAAGCCAGCAAGAGCACACCGATGTAGATCGTCGCGAGAATCGCGGGCTCGGCCCCGGCGATCTGCGGGTCGGCGGAGGGCGCCTCGAGGAACAGGACGAGGTCGACGAAGCGATACCCCTCGAAGAGGACTTGGAGGAGCAGGGCCCCCAGCGTCACGAACCCGATCAGCAGTGAGAAGATCAGGAAGCCGTAGAAGATCCGGCCGGTCCAGAGGCCGCGCGGCCTGCGGCTGCGGAGGTTCCCGGCGGCGGCGCTCATTCGTAGACCTCGCGAAAGCGGCGGACGAGCCTGATTGCAAAGAGGTTCATCACGAACGTGAGGACGAAGAGCGTGGCCCCGACGGCGAAGATGGTCTTGTATTCGATCGAACCGGTCGGGACGTCGCCCTGACCCGTGGCGGCGATGAAGGCGGTCATGGTCTGAACCGCCTCCATCGGGTTCCACGTGAAGTTCGGCTGTCCGCCGGCGGCGATCAGAACGATCATCGTCTCGCCGACCGCACGGGAGATCGCCAGCACGAACGAGGCGATGATCCCGGAGATCGCTGCGGGGACGACGATCAGCGTCGAGACGTTCAGCCGCGTGGATCCGAGCGCATAGGCGCCGTCGCGAAGGTCCTGCGGCACCGCAGACATCGAGTCCTCCGAGATCGACGCGACGGTCGGGAGGAGCATCACGCCCATCACGAGCCCAGCGCTGAGCGCGCTGAACACGCCGACGGGGAGCCCCAACTCCTGGAGCCTCGGCGTCACGAACGTCAGCGCGAAGTAGCCGTAGACCACGGTCGGCACACCAGCCAGGATCTCCAGCAGCGGCTTGAGGATCTTCCTCGTCCGAGGCTGGGCGTACTCACTGAGGTAGATCGCAGCCCCGAGCCCGAACGGCACGCAGACGAGGACGGCGCATCCCGTCACCAGCAGCGTGCCGGCGATGAGCGGCAAGACGCCGAACGACGCCGGCTCGAACAACGGGGACCAATC
>JBKJWJ010000071.1:0-5734 GCA_046716905.1 Gaiellaceae bacterium | reverse complement strand
CAGGGCCGCAACCGGGTGCTCGACGCCGCATCCTCTGAGCCGCTTGCGATACCGGCTCAACGGCGCGCGCGGCTGACGGCGGTCACAGAGGACGGCGACCACGTCGTTCCGCTCCCGCCCGTCGAAGAAATGGCTCCCGGCCAGGAACGGCGCCAGCCGCCTCACAGGCCTCACGCTGTCCAGGGCCCACGCTTCCTCTCGCTTTCCAAGCGGCTTGCAACGCTCGTCGGTGTCGTGTCCTTCGTCGGCATGGGCGCGGGCATCCTCGGCGCCCTGTTCGGCACGGCGACGGACGTCTTCGGCCTGATCGCGCTCGTGATCCTGGTCGGCCTCGGCCAGGCCGTAGCGCTCGAGGTGGACGACGGCTCGATCTCGGTCAGCGCCGTCGGTGCGCTCGCCGGCGCAGCCCTGTTCGGACCCCGAGCCGCGCTTGCGCTTGCAATCACCACCTGCGTAGTCGACTGGAGCGCGAAGCGGTATCCGTTGCACCGCACGCTCTTCAACATCGGTGCACTGTCGCTCGCCTCCCTTGCGGCCTCCGCAGTCTTCGCAATGGGCTTCGACGGGAGCATCGGCGAGCTCATCACGGTCGGGGCCGGTCTCGCAGCAGGCGCCGCCTACTTTGCGGTCAACACCGGCCTGCTCAGCGTCGCGCTCTCGATGGAGGGCCACGAGCGCTGGTGGAAGGCCTGGCACGAGCGGTTCCTCTGGCTCCTGCCGCACTGGGTCGTCTACGGCTTCGTGGGCGGCGTCATGGCGATCGCGTACCACGCTGCCGGCCCGTACGCCCTCGCGGTGTTCGCGGTGCCGCTGCTCCTCATGCGGAAGACGCAGGAGGCATATCTGCGACACACGCGCAAGAGCGCTCAGAAGCTCCGTGAGGCGGCCGAGACGATTCAGGACCAGAACGTCTCGCTGGAGAAGGCGAACCGCCTTCTCCGTGAGCGCTCGACGGCGGCCATGGAGTCCCTGTCGGCGACGGTGGACGCACGTGACGCCTACACGGCAGGCCACTCTCGCCGCGTGCAGGAGCTCGCCCTGGCGATCGGCCGGGAGCTGAGCCTCTCGAAGCCCGAGCTCGACCTCCTCGGCCACGCAGCCCTTTTCCACGACATCGGCAAGCTTGCGATCCCCGACGCCATCCTGCTCAAGCCCGCGACGCTTACGCACGACGAGTGGGACCTCATGCAGCGCCATGCGGAGGAGGGAGCGCGAATCATCGACCGGCTCGGATTCCTGCAAGACGCAGTTCCGGCGATCCGACACCATCACGAGCGCTTCGACGGCACCGGCTATCCCGACGGGCTGAAGGGCCAGGACATTCCCCTCGGCGCCCGGATCATCCACGTGGCGGACGCCCTCGACTCGATGCTCACGACGCGGATCTACCGCGCCGCCAGGCCTGCGCAGGAGGCGATGGAAGAGCTCAAGCGCGCAGCCGGGAGCCAGTTCTGCCCGCGCTGCGTCGAGGCGCTCGAGCGGATCCTGCCGCCTGAGCTGATCGAGAACGAGACTGCGCGCCGCGAGCTGCTCGCGGTTTCCTAGCCAGTCAGCGCCGCTCGCCTGCACTTGCAAACGGGCGAATCTGCTCTATCCTTATTGCCATGGCTCGACGGCCCGCACGCGAGCTGCTCGAGTCCCTCGACCGAGTCGCTCTCGCCCAGTTCCAGGCTGGGATCCGCAAGCGCTACAGCGATGAGGACATCGTCCAGCAGCTCCAGGCGTGCGCGGAGCGACTGGGGCGCTCGCCGTCGATGCGCGAGTTCGCCGCGGACACCGAGACAACGGTGCACCCGCAGACGGTCATCGAGCACTTCGGCAGCTGGAACGCCGCCAAGCGAACGGCCGGCTTGGTGCCGCGGCGATTTGCCACGCGTGAAGAGCTGCTCCAGTTGCTGCGCGAGCTGGGGGAGAAGATCGAGCGAACTCCTACCGCGCGGGATCTGGACGAGCACAGGGGCTCGATGCCCTCGAAGTCGCTCTACTGGCACACCTTCGGCTCGCTGACGAGCGCCCTCCGCGAGGCCGGCTTTGACGTTCCGGTCGGGGAGGAGCGCCTGGAGCGCGCCATCGACCAGGGCTGCACGGTCGCGATCGGCCTCGGCCGGCTGCCGAAGTTCCAGGAGTGGGGGGTGGCCCGCAGAGAAGACGAGTCCCTGATGACCGAATGGCAGATCTACCGGATGTTCGACGTCAGGCGGGGCGCCTGGTCGACTTTCCAGTTTCTGATCCGAGAGCGGCTGCTCGAGGACGCCTACGACGTCGCGCCCGACGGACGCGTCTCGCGGAAGCCCGCTAGAGCGAAGCCAGCGCGGTCAACAGGCGAAGGCAGGACTCGCGCTCGCCCGGCGCCCGCACGGCGGGGAGGGGCTGCTCGGTAAAGCCTCGATCAGGCCGGAATCGTTCCTTCCGCTTCGCCCGTCCCGCTTCCAGCGTGAGGAGCGTGCCTTCGTTGAGCTCGCGTTTGCGCAGCTCGAGCTGAAGGAACTGCTCGCAGACTTCGAGCGCCCTCTCGGTCGAGGCGAAGAACGTGCCCTCGCGGCACTCGCCGATCCAGAGTGGCCGGCCGACGCCTCGAGCGACAGAGATCACGCCGGGGACGCGCTCGTCCATCCAGGCGCTGGCCATCGAGCCGTGGAGCTGCTCGAGCGTCTGCTTCCTGGCCCCGAACGCCTCTACCAGGGCGAAGATCGCCTCGGTGTCCACGGACATCGAAGGCTCGTGCCGCTCGAATCCGTGGCGCTCGAAGATCTCCTCGTCGTTCACGATGATCCCGTTGTGGATCCCGACCACCTGTCCGTGGCGGACAGGGTGGTTGTTAGCGGTGATGGTGGGGTGGCCCTTCGTGTAGTCGCGGACATGGATGAGCACCTCGAGGGCATGATCCGGCACCGTCAGCTCGGTGAGGAGCGCGCTGGCGCCAGAACGCCGCTTCTCCACGTGGACGGAACCGCCCGGGGAGCGGTGCGCGTAACCGACGGCGTCAGCGCCGCGTTCAGCGATGCCTGCGAGGAGCGCCTGCGCCGCGAGCGTCCGGTCGATCCGGGCGTCGGGCTTCAGGTTGTATCCGGCAATACCACACATAAGAACTTTCTATCAGGTGAATAGGTCCCCAGTTTCGTGGGACGTCTGAGGTTCCCTTCGGTTAGCTGTCCGGAAGCCGTGTCCCTCAAACGGGGGAACCCGGACGAGGAAAAGGGCGCCGATAGAGCGGACGTGGAGCCGCAAGCCCTTCCCGAGCCAGACGTCCAGGAGCCCCAGGTCCCGCACCTGGAGGTGCTTCCCGGCGCAGCCGAGCTCGACGTCCCTGACGTCGAAGAGCGCGAGGAGCCAGCAGCGAAGACCGACGACGGCACACCGCTTCAGGACCCTCTCAAGCTGTACGTGCGGCAGATCGGCGACGGCCCGCTGCTCACGGCCGAGCAGGAGCGCGAGCTCGCCCGCCGCAAGGACGCCGGCGACGAGGCCGCCAAGCAGAAACTGATCGAGTGCAATTTGCGCCTCGTCATGTCGATCACGCGCAACTACACGAAGGCCGGCGTCCCGCTTCTGGATCTGATTCAGGAAGGGAACCTCGGGCTGATCCGCGCGGTGGAGAAGTTCGACTGGAAGCTCGGCTTCAAGCTTTCGACCTATGCGACCTGGTGGATTCGCCAGGCCGTTTCGCGTGCGCTCGCCGACCAGGGCCGAACGATTCGTCTCCCGGTCCACGTCGCAGAGCAGGCACGCAAGGTTCTTCGCGCCCGCCGAGTCATGACGCAGAAGTTCAACCGTGACCCAACGGTGGAGGAAATCGCCAAGGAAAGCGGCTTCACCGTCGAGCGAGTCCGCGAGCTCTTCGACCTCGTCGAGGATCCCGTCAGCCTCGAGACCCCCGTCGGCGACGGCGAGAGCCTCTACGGCGACCTGATCGAGGACACAAAGTCCGATCAGCCCGACGCGGCGACTGCCAAGCAGCTCCGCTCCGTGGAGCTCGCCGAGGCGATGCTGCGGCTCAATCCCCGCATGCGCCGTGTCCTGGCGATGCGGTTCGGCCTCGACGGCCACACGCCGAAGACGCTCGAGGAGGTCGGCACCGACCTGGGAATCACCCGGGAACGCGTCCGACAGCTCGAGTCACGAGCTCTCAGGGAGCTCCGCTCGGTCGCCCCGGGCCTCCAGTTCTACCTGGAAGCCTGATTCACTCTCAGCTAGCCGACGCGATCGATGTCGTGCAGGCGGCTCAGGCGCTTCAGGGCATGGCCCTCGATCTGCCTGACCCGTTCGCGCGTCAGGTCGAGACTGCGGCCGATCTCCTCCAGCGTGCGGGGCTCCGAGTTGTCGAGCCCATATCGGAGGACGAGGACGGCCCGCTCGCGCTCGTTGAGCGACCCGAGGGCCTGGGCGAGCGCCTGGCTGCGTAGCGAGACCTCGACTTCCTCGTCAGGCTGCGGCTGCCCACAGGCCACGAAATCACCGAACACGGCGTCCTCGGTCTCGCCCACCGGCTGGTCCAGGCTG
This sequence comes from Gaiellaceae bacterium, assembly GCA_046716905.1. Taxonomy (GTDB): domain Bacteria; phylum Actinomycetota; class Thermoleophilia; order Gaiellales; family Gaiellaceae; genus JACDAN01. The sequence goes on along the minus strand of JBKJWJ010000071.1, from coordinate 1,234 downwards.
GTCGATGCATGGGCCGCCGCCTTCACCTCGCGCGCCTGCTCGATGGGGAGGCTCGCCTCCTCGGCGATCTCCTCGAGCGTCGGCTCGCGGCCGAGCTGCGTCCAGAGGATGCGCTCCGCCTTGTTCAGCTTCTGGAGCCGCTCCACGATGTGCACGGGCATCCGAATCGTTCTCGCCTTGTCGGCGAGGGCCCGCGCGACCGCCTGCCGGATCCACCACGTCGCATAGGTGGAGAACTTGAAGCCGCGGCGCCAGTCGAACTTCTCGACGGCTCGGATCAAGCCCAGCGTCCCTTCCTGGATCAGATCGAGGAAGGGGAGCCCCTGATTGCGGTAATTCTTGGCGATCGAGACGACGAGGCGAAGGTTCGACTGGATCATCCGCTGCTTCGCCTGCATGTCGCCCCGCTCGATCCGCTTGGCGAGCTCGACCTCTTGAGCCGCCGTCAGGAGGGCGTGCCGGCCCGCCTCCCGAAGGAAGAGCTGCAACGCGTCCGTCGTCGTCTCGACGAAAACCGGCTGCGGTGCGGGCTCGGGAGCGCGCTCAGGCGCCTTCTCCTCGTCGTGCAGCACGTCGATTCCGCGCTGTTCGAGCTCGCGCTGCAGCGCCTCCAGCTCCAGCTCGTCGAGTTCGAGCGGCTCAAGGACCTCCGCCAGCTCGACCTGTCGGACCGTGCCAGCCTGCTCCGCTGTCTCGAGCAGTAGCCGCAAGTCCTCGTTACCGAGGACCGTCTCGATCTCAGCCGTCGTCATCCGCTGTTCTCTCTTTCCCCGTGTTGGCGACGCGAAACAGGTGTTACCCGAACGTCTTCTCCCGAGGCGGGCGAGTCTATACCCGATCCGGCTTGCCCGCTGGATGCCGCACGCTCGATAACAGGCGTTATGTCAAGCTGGAGAACGAGGACAGGTGCTCCCCTCCCAAACGCCTCGCCTCCCCCAGGCCCGCCTCCGGCCCGACCGCCGCGGCGCCGCTGGCGCGGGGCAGGGACTTATCCACAGGTTGGACGGATGACTGTGGAAATGTGGAAAACTAATTCGTTTGCAAATAGCGACAACTTGCGTCCAGAGGGGTCTTGAAAGTGCCCGGGACCGCCCCTAGTCTCCCCTCTGCGTCGAGCACGGAACGCAAGTAGGTCGAGGCTGATCCTGAGGGTCGTAGCCGCAAGGCGAAAGTCACCAGGAGCAGTGGACGAAAGCGAAACCGGCTCGGCGAACGATCTGGCGTCGAGGAGCTC
>JBKJWJ010000070.1:0-4260 GCA_046716905.1 Gaiellaceae bacterium | reverse complement strand
AACCTCGACCCGCCGGAGGACGAGTTGATCGCCGCCCGAGGCATCGGCCTGGGCGCGGCCGCCGTGGAGGAGGCGCTTGCCGGAACCGCCGGGGCGTACGTCGCGATCGACTTCGACTCGCTCTCCGCGGAAGAGGTCGCGCCCTTCATGCCCGAGCCCGGCGGCCTCTCCGTCGCAGAGGCCGAGGATGTTCTCGGGGCGGTCCGAAACGCGACCCCTGTGCTCGGCGTGGGCCTCACCGCGATGCTCCCCGACGAGCGCAATCTCGCCCCCGCCGTGCGCCTGACCGCAGCTCTCGGCCTCTAGACTCGGGCTCTCGTGGCGGAGCGCATCGACATCTCGATCGAGCACAAGAACCTTCCCGAGTCGTCGAACAACGACAAGCCCCACCCGAACACCTGCCCGAAGTGCGGATCGCACTACGGGAACGAGGAGCTCGTGGCGAACCTGCGCGTCTGTCCTCACTGCAACCACCACTTCCCGGTGCGGGCAATGGAGCGCATCAAGCAGCTCGCCGACGAGGGCACCTTCGTCGAGGACTCGGCCGACCTTCGCTCGGAGGATCCCCTCGAGTTCTTCGACGTGCGGGCCTACACGGAGCGGCTCGTGGAAGCCGAGCAGAAGACCGAGCAGGGCGACGCGATGATCATCGGCAGCGCTGCAATCGAGCGCATCCCGTGCGAAGTGTCTGTCATGGACTTCGCCTTCATGGGCGGGTCGATGGGCAGTGTCGTCGGCGAGAAGTTCGCCCGCGCCTGCGAGCGGGCGGCCGAGCGCGGCGTTCCGCTCGTCAGCGTGACTGCGTCGGGAGGCGCACGCATGCAGGAGGGAATCCTCTCCCTGATGCAGCTCCCGAAGACGGTCTGCGCGGTCGAGGACCTGAAGGACTCCGGCGGCGCGATGATCAGCGTCATGGCGCACCCGACGACCGCCGGCGTTCTGGCGAGCTTCGCGTCGCTCGGCGACGTCATGATCGCGGAGCCCGGCTCGCTCCTGGCTTTTACAGGCCCTCGGGTCGTCCAGCAGACGACGCGGGAGAAGCTTCCCGAGGACTTCGGGCTCGCCGAGTCCAACGTCCGGTTCGGCCACCTCGACGCGATCGTCGGCCGCCGCGACCTGCGTCCGTATGTGGGCCGTGTACTCAGACTGTTCTCGAACAATGGCGCGTGACACCGAGCTTCACCTGCGCGACCGGCTGAGCCGCCTCAAGAGCCTCGGGCTGCTCCGGGGCGCGAGCATCTCCGGTGAGCTCGCGCGCCTTCAGCGACAGCTCGAGCGGACATCGGCGCCGACGGACGAGGAGATCTGGAAGCACGTCGAGCTCGCGCGGCACGTCGATCGTCCGTACACGCTCGACTACGTGGAGCGGATGTTCGAGGACTTCGTCGAGCTCCATGGCGACCGGACACGCGCCGAGGATCCGGCGATGGTCGCCGGGCTCGGGCGGTTCGGCGGCCGCACGGTGGCGCTCCTGGGCCAGCAGAAGGGACGGGACACGCACGAGCGGATCCGGCGCAACTACGGGATGACGTACCCGGAGGGCTACCGAAAGGCCATGCGCGTTATGGATCTGGCCGAAAGGCACCGCTTCCCGATCATCTCCCTGGTGGATACGCCTGGCGCGTATCCCGGCGTCGCCGCCGAGCAGCACGGCCAGGGCGGGGCGATCGCGCGGTCGCAAGCCCTGATGAGCCGGCTGACGATCCCGATCGTGGCCTGTGTGATCGGCGAGGGGGGCTCGGGCGGGGCGATCGCGATCGCGCTCGCGGACCGGGTGCTGATGCAGGAGAACGCGATGTACTCGGTGATCTCGCCCGAGGGCTGCGCCGCGATTCTCTGGCGCGACGGCGGCGAGAAGGTCAAGGCGGCCGCGGCCCTGAAGCCGGACGCCGTCCATTGCCTCGAGCTCGGCGTGGTCGACGCCGTCGTGCCCGAGCCGGAAGGCGGCGCGCAGACCAACGCCGACGAAGCAGCCCGGTTGCTCGGAGAGGCGCTGCAAAGCTCGCTCGAGGACCTCTCCGCGATCCCGGGTGACGAGCTGCGGCGGCGAAGGCGTGCCAGGTTCCGGTCACTGGGTGTCTACGCGTCGTCCACAACGTCCACAGGGTTGTCCACCGAGGCAGCACCTGCTCGTAAGTAGTAAAACCTCCACGTTTCTTCGCAAACGTTCTGGGTAGACCGGACCGATGAGAGCGATCTGGAGCGGCACGATCTCGTTCGGGCTCGTCAGCGTCCCGGTGCGGATGTTCACCGCCACCGAGTCCAAAGAGCTCCGGTTCCATTTCCTCGACCGACGCGACATGAGCCCGGTCGGCTACGAGAAGGTCAGCAAGGAGTCGGGCGAGGCAGTCCCACGTGAGGAGATCATCCGCGCGTTCGAGATCGAGAAGGGCCACTACGTCCCGCTCGAGGACGACGACCTCGACCGACTCGATGTCGAGCTCACGCATTCGATCGACATCTGCGACTTCGTCTCACTCGACGAGATCGACCCGATCTACTTCCGGAAGGCGTACTACCTCCTCCCGCAGGACGGCGCCGAGAAGCCCTACCGGCTGCTTGTACGCGCGCTGGACGAGACCGGGAAGGTCGGTGTCGCCAAGGTCGTGATCCGCAACAAGCAGCATCTCGCGGCGCTGCGGCCGTACGACGGGAGGCTCGTGCTCGAGACCATGTACTACACGGATGAAGTGCGTAAGCCCGAGGCCGTCGACGGCGGCGGTCAGCTCCGGAAGCCGGAGGTCGAGATGGCCAAGTCGCTGGTCGAGAATCTCAGCGAGCCGTTCGACCCGTCGAAGTACGACGACAACTACCGCAAGGAACTCCTGGCGCTGATCCGGGCCAAGGCGAAGGGCAAGGAGCTGCCCGAGCCGCAGGAAGCGGAAGAGGACGAGGTCATCGACCTGATGGCCGCGCTCCGCGAGTCGGTCGCTCAGACCCAGAAGAAGCGCAAGCAGCCAGCAAAGACGCCGGCGAGAAAGACTGCGCGCAAGGCAAGCTAGGCACTTGGCGAAACAGCTCTCCGAGTACCGCCGGAAGCGGGATCCGAAGCAGACACCGGAGCCCTTCGGCAGCAAGGGGCGTGGCAAGCAGCCGATCTTCGTCGTCCAGAGGCACGACGCCCGGCGGCTCCACTACGACTTCCGGCTGGAGCGGAACGGTGCGCTCGCTAGCTGGGCGGTGCCGAAGGGAGTTCCACTGGAGCCGGGCCAACGGGCGCTCGCCGTGCACGTCGAGGATCACCCGCTCGAGTACGCGACCTTCGAGGGCGTGATCCCCAAGGGGCAGTACGGCGCCGGCCCGGTGGAGATCTGGGACAACGGAACCTACGAGCTCGTCGAGGAGAAGGAGGATGGCGGCCTGACCGTTCGGCTTCACGGTGAGCGGCTCCAGGGCGTCTGGACGCTCGTCCCGGCCAAGCTCGACGGCAACCCCAAGAACTGGCTGCTGCTGAAGAAGCGAGAGGAGGGCGGCGCGGAGCCTGGAGAGCGGCGGAAGTACAAGCCGATGCTGGCGACCCTCGAGTCGACTGTCCCGCGAGGTGACGGCTGGCTCTTCGAGGTCAAGTGGGACGGCTACCGAGCCGTGGCCGACGTCCGAGGGGGCGACGCGACGCTCACCAGTCGCAACGACAACGACTTGACGGGCCGCTTCGAGTCGGTCGCGAAGGGGATCGCGAAGGCGGCGAAGACGCCGAACTGCGTGCTTGACGGCGAGGTGTGCGCGATCGGCGAGGACGGGCGGGTGACGTTCTCCGCGATGCAGCAGGGTAAGAGCGGCACGCGCTACGTCTATGTCGTCTTCGACGTCCTGGAGGTCGAAGGAAAGTCCCTGCTCGGCCTTCCGTTCACCGAGCGGCACGAGCGGCTTGCGAAGCTGCTCGACCGCCGCAACCAGGTCGTCCAACTTTCGGAGACCTTCGACGACGGCGAAGCCCTCTACAAGGCCGCGGAGGATCAGGAGTTCGAGGGGATCATGGCCAAGCGGGCCGATTCGAGATACCAGCCGGGAAAGCGGACGCGTGACTGGCTGAAGATCAAGACGCACGGCCGACAGGAGTTCGTGATCGCCGGGTACACGAAGGGTCAGGGGAGGCGGTCGGGGCGTTTCGGGTCACTCGTGCTCGGAGCGTTTCAGGGGTCGGAGTTGGCGTACGTCGGCAACTGCGGAACGGGCTTCACGGACGCCGAGATCGACCGGCTGCTCGCGAAGCTGCGGCCGCTCGAGCGCAAGACCTCGGCCTTTCCCGCCGTGCCGAAG
>JBKJWJ010000069.1:0-6413 GCA_046716905.1 Gaiellaceae bacterium | reverse complement strand
GCCCAAATCTCAGGGTGGGCGGAGTCGACTGGCCCGTGTTCGCCTTCCTGGGCGGGATCGGCAACTTCCTAGCCTGGATCGTGATCGTGTTAAATGACGCGACGACACGCTGGGCCGGATTCGGGTGGCTCGTCCTGGGGTTCATCGGATACGCGATCTACCGCAAGCGCGGGCTCAAGCTCTCGCTGACGGCCACCGTGCGCGCGCCGGTTCTCGTGCTCGGTCCGTCCCTGACGATCGACTACCGAACGATCGTCGTGCCGGTCGTGCGGTCGGCAGAATCGGAGGAAGCTCTCGTCGCCGCCGCGCGGCTTCGGCCGATCGCGGATCGACGGTCGCGATCGTGCACGTGATCGAAGTGCCACTCGACCTCTCGCTCGACGTCCGGCTGCCCCAGCAGGAGGAAGAGGCCGACGAGATCATCGACAACGCGGCAGCGATCGTGGAGAACTACGGCGTTCGGGCGGTCGTCCGCCTGCTCCGCGGCCGCGCGGCCGGCCCGGAGATCGTTGCCGAGGCGGCCCGCCGCAACGCTGAGCTCGTGATCCTCGGCGCGCCCCGGCCGCGGGTCGCCCGTGGCGCCAAGATCTTCGGGCGCACCGTCGACTACGTGCTCAAGAACAGTCCGTCGCGCGTCCTGATCGCAGCGGGGCGGCGCGTCGCATGACCTTGGCGCTTGCCTGGCTGATGGTCGTCCTGGGCCTCATCGTCATCGCTCGGACAGTCGCAGCGGGAGTGGGAGGGGGGCTCGGCTTGCTGCTCGGCGCCCTCCTCGTTCTCGGCGGTGCGATGCGCCTGTACCTCCAGCGGAGCTTGAAGGAGCAGTAGTGGCGAGAAAGCTCCCATCCCTCGAACGCGTCCTCGACGTTCCGTCGCTGGCGGCAGTCGCCTACGGGGAGATCGCCTCCTCGCTCTACTTCGCGCTCGGCGTCGTCGCTCTCTTCGCCCTCGGATTCACGCCCTGGGTGCTGCTCCTGGTCGGCCTCCTGTTCCTGCTCGTTGCGCTGTCGTACGCCGAAGGCACGGCTGCGATTCCGGAAACCGGGGGCGCGGCGACCTTCGTCCGCCGTGCATTCAACGACCCATTCGGGTTCATCACTGGGTGGGCGCTCCTTTTGGACTACCTGATCGTGATGGCACTCGCGGGGCTCTTCGTCCCGCACTACCTGGGACATGCGATCGGCTGGGAGGGGCTCACGAACGACCCCTGGGACGTCGTCGTCGGGATCGTCGTCATCCTCGGGGTCGCGGCTGTCCGACTGATCAGGCGGACGAGCCTGTACCGGACAGCCGTCCTGATCGCAGGCCTGGCGCTCGCGTCACATCTGGTGCTCGTCGTCCTCGGCTTCGTCTACCTGTTCTCGGTGAACGGCCTCTCGGAAGGCGTCGACCTCGGAACCGCGCCGACCTGGCATTCGATTGCCTTCGCGCTGCCGCTCGCCATGCTGGCGTTCACCGGCCTGGAGACGGTCGCGAACCTCGCGGCGGAGACGCGGGAGCCAGGTCGCACGCTGCCGCGAAGCCTGTTCGCGGGGATCGGCGCCGTCGTGGCGGTGTCGGTGACGATCGCGATTCTGGGCATCTCAGCTTTTCCCGTCCATCCGCAAGAGGGAGCGCCGGGCGGGTACGCCAGCGACCTCGGAACCACCTGGCTCCGCGCGCCGCTCATGGGCCTGACGAGTGCCCTCGAAGGCCCGCTGCCGGCCCTTGCTGCCGACATCCTCCGCATCGCGATCGGCCTCACCGGCGTGCTCGTGCTCCTCTCGGCGGTCACGACCTCGATCTCCGGCGCCGGCCGCCTCGCGTACTCGCTCGGACAGCACGACATGATCCCGCACACCTTCGGGACACTGAACCGGCGGACGCTCATCGCGCCCTCGGCGATCGTCGTCTCCGCCGTCCTCGCCTCCGGAATCCTCCTCATCGGCGAGCTGCTCGGTACCGAGGTTCGCTTCCTTGCCGCACTCTTCAGCTTCGGCGTGCTACTCGCGTTCACCGCGGCGCAGCTCGCGGTCATCCGGCTTCGGTTCCGGGAACCGGAGCTGGCCCGGCCGTTCCGGGTTCCCGGCAACATCCGGATGGGAGGAGCGGATGTGCCCGTTGCGGCGTTGATCGGTGCGCCGCTGACCTTCGCGATCCTGGTCACCGCGCTCGTCACGCACGGGGAGACGCGTGTTGCGGGTCCGCTCTGGCTCCTGTTCGGGATCTGCGTCTACGTCGCCACGCGCGTTTCGCGCCGGGAGAGTGTCCTCGGCCCGGTCGTGCCGGCCGAGCCCGACCTCGTCCCCGAGTTGGAGGGAGTTTACGAGCGGATCCTCGTCCCGATGAAGCTCGGCCTGATCGGCGAGGAGATCCTCGCCACGGCGATCAAGCTCGCCGAGGAGCGCGCCTGCGCGCTGACGGCGATCCACGTGATCCCGGTTCCGCTCGACAAGGCGATCGAGGCAGACATGGACGAGGCTGAGGAGCGGGCGGAGGCATCTCTCGCCGAGGCCAAGATCCTCGCCGCTGAGCACAAAGTGACGGTCGAGGGCGAGATCGTCCGCGCACGTGCGATCGGGGAGGCGATCGTCGAACAGGCGGTGCAGCGAAACGTCGACCTGATCGTCGTCGGCTCGGCGCCGCGCTGGCGCCGGCAGTCCCGCTTCTTCAGCCCGACGGTGGACTACGTCCTCCGGAACGCGCCGTGCGAAGTCATGGTGGTCGCCTATCCGCAGGGCGTGCTGGAGGAAGAGGAGGAGGCCTCGAGCTGACGGGTAACCTCCGAGGGTGAAAGTCATCGTGGTTGGCTGCGGTCGAGTGGGGTCTGCGGTGGCGCTCGAGCTCGACAGAATCGGCTGGGACGTCACTGCAATCGACGAGAATGAGGACGCGCTTCAGCGGCTCGGCGACCGCTGGAACGGCGCCTTCGTCGTTGGTCATGGCATGGACGTCGAAATCCTGCAGAAGGCCGGGATCGAGGAGGCGGACGCCGTGGTCGTGGCCACGAACGGCGACAACACGAACCTCGTGATCGGCCAGCTCGCGCAGAAGCAGTTCGACATCGAGACGACGATCGTGCGCGTCCTCGATCCTGCTCGCGCGAAGGTCTATGCCTCGCTCGGCCTCCGCACCATCTCGCCCACGTCGACCGCGATCGAGTTCCTGACGGAGGCCGTCCGCTCGGCGGAGCCGGCCGAGGTCCAGAGCTAGATGTACATCCTCATCGCCGGAGGGGGAAAGGTCGGAGCGAACCTCCTGCGAAGCGTTCTCGCTCTCGGACACGAGGTGACCCTGATCGAGCAGCGTCGCGATCGCTTCGAGCGCCTGGAAGGGGAGTACGAGCACCGAGTGCAGCTCGGTGACGCCACCGAGCTCTACGTCCTCGAGCGCGCTGGCATCGCGCGGCCGCCTGATCTCGTGGTCGCGGTCACCGGCGACGACGAGGACAACATCGTGATCTGCCAGATGGCGCGGGAGCACTTCGGCGTCGAGAAGGTCATCGCGCGGGTCAACGACCCCCGCAACCAGCCGCTCTTCGACCTCATCGGCATCTCGCCGACGATCTCGGCGACGTCGATCATCCTCGCGATGATCGAGCACGAGGTTCCCGAGCACGGCCTGATCCACTTGCTCGAGCTGCGCAAGGAGAACCTCGAGATCGTCGAGGTGCAGTTGAAAGCCGATTCACCCTCCGTCGGCAAATCCGTCTCCCGAATCGCGCTTCCTGCGGGCTCTCGCCTGATCACGGTCATGCGGGACGGGCAGGCGCACATGGCCGAGGGCGAGACCGAGCTTCGGGCCGGCGACCAGGTTCTGGCGGTGCTGGAGCCCGGCAAGGAGGATGAGTTGCGCAAGGTGCTCCTGAGCAACTCAGACCGATGAGGAGAAAGGTCCTTCCGCTCGCGCTCCTCGTCGCCGCCTTCGCGGGCTGCGGCGGAGACGGAAGCGAGCCCGAGTCTGCCCCGGCGCAGGGTGGCTACAGGTTCGTCCAGATCGGATCGGGATTCGACTCGCCGGTACACGTCACCGCGCCGCGCAACGAGCGCGCGGGCCGCCTCTACGTCGTCGAGCAGACCGGCCGGATCCGGATCGTCCAGGGCGGGCGGGTGACAGGCACTCTCGTCGACCTCCGCTCGCAAATCACCTGCTGCGGGGAGCAGGGTCTGCTGTCTGTCGCCTTCCACCCGCGCTACGCGACGAACAAGAAGTACTACGTCAACTACACCGACCGAGCCGGCGACACCCGCGTCGTGGAGTATCGCGGGAAGCGGCGGTTGCGGCAGATCCTCGCCGTCGACCAGCCATACGCGAACCACAACGGCGGCCAGAATGCCTTCGGCCCCGACGGGCGCCTCTACGTGGGAATGGGTGACGGAGGCGCAGGAGGCGATCCGGAGGACCGTGCTCAGAACCTCGGAAGCCGCCTCGGGAAGCTGCTCGCGATCAACGTGGACCGCCGGGCTCCGAAGCCTCAGATCGTCGGGTACGGGCTCAGGAACCCCTGGCGCTTCTCATTCGACCGTCGGACGGGCGATCTCTACATCGGCGACGTCGGCCAGAACTCCTGGGAAGAAGTGAACTTCACGCGCCGGCGCACTCCGGGCATCGAGAACTACGGCTGGGACGTCTACGAGGGCCGCTCTCGCTTCGAGAGCAAGAAGCCCAATCCGGTCGGAAACCTCGTGTTCCCCGTGGCCGTCTACTCCCTGAACGGCGGCGAGTGCGCCGTCACGGGCGGAATCGTCTATCGGGGTGCCACGGTCGCCTCCGCGAAGAGCCGGTACTTCTACGGGGACAACTGCTCGGGCAAGGTCTGGAGCTTCCCGGCCGGCCGGGCCAGGAGCCTGAGAACGGAGCGGTTCGAGCTCCAGGGGATCTCGTCGTTCGGCGAGGACGGGCCCGGCGAGCTCTACGCCGTGACGCTCAACGGACGGCTCTGGCAGCTTCGAAGCGGCTAGCCCGCGCGGCGGCGTTGCACTTGCGGGCCTGACTGGCCCAGGGCCGCGTAAGCGAGCGTCTGGAGCGACTCGTTCAGCAGGCCGAGCTCTCGGACGATGGGCGCCAGATTCTCGCCGCTGTCCAGGCGGCGATTCAGGCCGTTCACCTCGTCTGTCAGCCGATCGAGCCGTTCGAGGAGCGCGTCGAGCTGCCGGTCACCGACTTCACTGGGTGTGTCCACGTACGCAATCTACCCAGGGAGATCGGATAGACCACCCTTCCCCCCGGCTACGACCACCGTCTGGCGGCAAGGACCACCCCGGCGATCACGCCGACCGAGTCGATCAGCACATCGAGAGGCGAGCCCTGTCGCCCCGGCACGAACGACTGATGGATCTCGTCGGAGACCGCATAGGCGACGCCGAGCGCCAGCGCCCAGCTCCACCGCCGCAAGGCCCGGACGAGCAGGGCCCCGAGAATCGCGTATTCGGCCGCATGGGCGAGCTTACGAAGCACGAAATCCCAGCCGCCGAGGCCGCTGGACAAGTCCGGGACCGACGAGAGGCCGAAGATCAGCGCCGCCCAGGCGATGACGGGTGTCCAACGCCAGACGGCCGCCTGCACGGAGGGGCATACTAGGCGCGACAAACCAAAGGCGAGCGGAAAGGGAACCCGGTGTGAGTCCGGGACGGTCCCGCCGCTGTGAGGGGAGACGCTCCCGCGCCGACACGCCACTGGCCTCCGGGCCGGGAAGGCGGTTCGGGAGGGCGCCCCGAGTCAGAAGACCTGCCGCTCGCCGGCACTCAGAACCCCTCGCGGAAGGAGGATTCGTGCGAAAAATGCTCTTTGCGCTCGCTGCACTCGTCGTGCTGGCGGCGTTCGTTCCCCCCGCTGTGCTCGCGGCCAGGGTGTCCGTTCGAGTCGAAGGACGGACTCAGACGATCTTCGGTGGCCTGGAAACTCGGTTCGAGGCGGGTCCGAATGCCTTGCAGGCTCTCGACGTCGCCAGCCTGCGAGGCGAGTTCTACTACCACGTCACCCAGTCGTCGTTCGGCCCCTACGTCGACCAGGTCGGGCGCTACCCCGCCGGTGGCACGAACGGTTGGACGTACAAGGTGAACGGCGTGTCGCCGCCTGTCGGCGCCGACAAGTACGAGCTGAAAGACGGCGATCGCGTGCTCTGGTACTGGGCGACGTTCGGCCCCACCGGGGGGCCGCCGACCCTGCACTTGGCCCGAACCGCCCGCAACTGCTACCGGGTGGTCTCCGAGAACGACCAGGGAACCGATCGCGCAGCAGCCGGAGCCCTTCTCCACGTCGACGGCCGGCGCCTGCGCACCCGCGCGGGCCGCGCCTGCGCCGGGAAGCACGCCGGGCTCGTCCGGGCGACGCTTGCCGGAGCCGTTCGCTCCAACGCCGTCCGGTAGATGCTCGGCCGGCTCGCACTCCTCCTCGCCGTCGCCTGTCTGCTCGCGGGCTGCGGGGAGGAGGCG
>JBKJWJ010000068.1:0-3147 GCA_046716905.1 Gaiellaceae bacterium | reverse complement strand
CTCCCGCCCGGTGCACCTCTTTGGGATGGGCCTCTTTGCGATCGTCTACGGGATCATCCGCGCGATCCTGCTCTTCGGCGTGGTCGCGCTCTTCTTCGACCTCGACTTGGCGCAGGCCGACTACCTCGCGGCGATCGTGCTCCTGCTGGTCGCCTCGATCTCGTTCATCGGGATCGGGATGATGACGGCCGTCCTTCCGCTGATCTCACCGGAGAAGGGAACGCAACTCGGGTTCATGGCTCAGGGGATCCTGCTCGTGATCTCGGGCGTCTACTACCCGGTCAGTGTCCTCCCGGAGTGGATGCAATGGGCCTCGACAGTCTCACCGGCGACGTACGCGCTCGACGGTCTGCGCGACGCGATCCTCGAGGGCGACGGATTGACCAAGATGGGCGACGAGATCTGGCCGCTCGTCCTGATCGGCGCCGTCTCGATCCCGCTCGGGCTGCTGGTGTTCCGGATCGGCGAGCAGTACGCGAAGCGGCACGGAAAGCTGAAGCGCTCGGGGTAGACAGTGAAGCGCCCACCTGCGACCACTGTCTTCTACGGGCTCGAGTTCCTGCTCTCGATGCCGACGTGGATCGTCGTCGCGATCTATCTCGTCCGCGAGCTCGAACTTTCGCCGCTGGAGCTGATCTTGATGGGGACGGCGATGGAGGCCGCGGTTTTCGTGTTCGAGGTGCCAACCGGCGTCGTCGCCGACACGTACGGCCGTAAGCTCTCGCTGGTCATCGGGTTCCTCGGCATGGGAGCCGCGTGGCTGCTGGTCGGCATCGTCTCCGCGCCCTGGGCGATCGTCGCCATCTGGGCGGCCTGGGGCCTCGCCTATACCTTCACGAGCGGGGCGTACCAGGCGTGGATCACGGACGAGGTCGGGATCGAGCGTGTCCCGCAGGTGTTCCTCCGAGGCGCCCGCCTCGCGTACGCCGGTGCGCTCATAGGCCTCGTTCTCTCGGTCCTCGTCGGGACGCAATCGCTTCGCGCCGCCGTGATCGCCGGCGGCGTGCTGCAAATCGCCTGCGCCGTCGCCTGCGTGTTTCTGATGCCGGAGACCGGATTCCGCCGGCGACCCGCCGAAGAGCGAGGGAGCGCCTTCACCGAGCTGCGGACGACCGCGCTCGCCGGCGGGCGCTTCGTTCGGGGCCGGCCGCTGCTCCTGCTCCTGCTGGGGATCGCGTTCTTCGTCGGAACGGCGAGCGAGGCGTTCGATCGCCTCAAGGAGGCGCATTTCCTCCGCGAGATCGGGCTGCCGGCCATCGGCCACCTGGACGCGGTCGTGTGGTTCGGTGGCTTTGCGGCGGTCGCGATGCTCTTCGGCTACTTCGCCATCGGTGCCTTGCAGAGACGTTTCGAGCGGGTCGGAACCGGCGGCATCGCCCGGCTCCTGCTCGCGGTCACGGCGACGATGGCGGTCGCGCAACTCGTCTTTGCGCTCACGGGTGCAGCCGTCGTCGCGATCGTGGGGCTCCTGACGGCATTGCTTGCTCGCCAGGTGCTCTCGCCCCTCTGGGACATCTGGGTGAATCAGCAGATCACCGACTCGAGCGTCCGGGCTACGGTCAACTCGATCACCGGCCAGGCGGACGCCGTCGGCCAGGCGGCTGGTGGGCCGGTTCTGGGCGTGGTCGGGAACGTCTTCGGTACCGGTGCGGCACTCGCCGGCGGCGCGCTGCTCCTGACCCCTGCCCTCGCCCTCTACGGCCGCGCCATCCGTCGCGGCGGCCGAGAGCCTGAGCTGGAAGACCTCCCGGCCGGAGCTACGCCGTGATCAGGCGCGCCGAGACGGATGCCGACCTCGCCGCGTGGTGCGAAGTGTGGAACGCGATCACGCCACGCGAGCCGAACGCGGTGCAAGAGGTCAAACGCCGACTCGAGCGGCAACCCGAGCGGCTCTACCTAGTCGCGGAGGAGGCCGAAGAGGTCGCCGGGTTGGGCTTTGCCGGTCCGTCTCAGTCCCCAACCCGCACCGCCGTAGCGGTTCGGGTGCTCCCGAAGCACCGCCGGCGCGGAATCGGATCGGCTCTCCTCGAACGGCTGTTTTCGCACTCAGCCGACCTGAGCCCCGAGTGGCTGTCCGGGATGGTCTTCGAGGATGACGCCGAGTCAGTCGAGTGGGCAAAGGCCCGCGGCTTCGAGGAATACGACCGCCAGGTCGAGCTGGCTCGGCTGATTCAGGGCGTCGAGAGGCCGCCATCGCCGCCGGCGGGCATTGAGCTCGCCGAGCTCACCGAAGACCACCTCCAGGGCGCATACGCAGTCGCGGTCGAGTGCTTTCCGGACATGGCGGTCTCGCCGCCGATCCCGGCTCCGCCGTTCGAGGAGTGGCTCGAAGAGGAAGTACCCGGTCCTGTCACCTTCGTGGCACTGGACGCGGCTCTGGTCGTCGGCTACGCCGCGCTGCTCGACCGAATCGAGGGCCTCGCAGAGCATGGCCTGACCGCCGTCCTGCGCTCCCACCGCGGTCAAGGAATCGCGACGGCGCTCAAGCAGGCGCTGCTGAGGTGGGCCGGCGAGAACGGCTATCGCGAGCTCTCGACCTGGACACAGGACGGCAACGCGGCGATGCAGGCCGTCAACCTGAAGCTCGGCTACCGGCCGCGACCGGCGGTGATCAACGTCCGGAGACGGGTATGAGGCGACTCGACGCGCTGAAGGTCTTCTACGGGATCGAGTTCTTCGAATCGATCGGCCATCACGCGGCCTTTACCGTCCTCGCCGTTTACCTCGTCCAGGACGTCGGCGCGAACCCGCTCCAGCTCGTCCTGCTCGGAACGGTCAGCGAGATCGCGGTCTTCCTCTTCGAGGTACCGACCGGCGTCGTCGCGGATACCTACAGCCGGCGCCTCTCGATCATCATCGGGGGGCTGCTCGCCGGTGCGGCAGTCCTCGTCATTGGGCTGATCCCGGTGTACTCGGTGATTATCGTCGCGGCCGTCCTCCGCGGAATTGGCGGGACGTTCCTGAGTGGGGCGTGGGAGGCGTGGATCACGGATGAGCACGGCGTGGAGGGCATCGGCCGCGTCTTCCTGCGCGGTACGCAGTTCTCGTACCTGGGGGCGATCCTCGGTGCCGGCCTGGGCGTCGCGATCGCGACCCAGGATCTCGGCGCGGGGATCGTGTTCGGCGGCGCCGTCACCCTGGCGACGG
>JBKJWJ010000067.1:0-4172 GCA_046716905.1 Gaiellaceae bacterium | reverse complement strand
TCGCTCGCGTGGCTCCGCCGCGCCGCGGAGCTCGCGATCGGCCGCTTCGAGATCGACGAAGGCCTCGCGCTGCTCCACCGCGCTCTCGACCTCGAGCTGGACGAGGCCGACCAGGCTGTGATCTGGCGGGAGGTTGGACGCGCGAACGTGTTCAAGCTGGACGGCGAGGCCTTCTGGACGGCGATGCTGAACTCGCTGGAAGGCACCGCCGACCGAGCAACCCTCGCGGACACGTACAGCGTCCTCGCGTTCCAAACGGCTACGCGAGCCGCGATGTGGAAGCGCCGGCCTGACCGCGAGCTGATCGCGGGGTGGATCGATCGGGCGCTCCAGCTGTCCGAGCCGGACGCGCCGGCGCGGGCGCGGGCGTTGATCGCGCGCACGAACTTCGATCCAGAGAGATTCGGCGCGGCGGCCCAGGAGGCGAGCGAGTTGGCCGACCGCATAGACGATATAGAGCTGCGGTCATGGGCGTGGGACGCCCGTTCGACGGTGGCCTACTCCCGAGGCGACTACGACGAGGCATACGCCTGGGCCCGGCGCCGCTTCGACATCGTGCCGACCCTGACCGATCCCGATCACATCGCGCTGATCTACGTGTTCGGCCTCCCGGCGTGCCTTGTGACCGGCCGCTTCCAGGAAGCGCGCCGCATCTCGAAGGCCCATGACGAGGTGACGGGCAACCTCACGCCGCATCACCGGATACACGCAGCCAACCTGTTGATCGCCGTCGAGCAAGCGGGCGGCTTCTGGGATGCGGTGCGCAACCTCACATCGCGCGCGGAGCTGGCGGTCGCCGCCAACATCGCAACGCCATGCGCGTTCAACGTCTCCTCGCTCCTCGCCTGTGCTCTCGCCAGCGTCCATCTCGGGAACGACCAGGAAGCGCGGCGCCTCGAACGCAGCGCCGAGGATCTGGGTATGGAGGGCTACAGCTTCGACGACCTGTACGTCGAGATCGCGATCGCGCGAGGCGATCTGGCTGAGGTCGACCGGAGGCTCGCTGAGTGGAGACCCGAAGGGTTCCAGGATGTCGATGGATCGATCGCGCGGCTAAACGCCCTCGTCGCCCTCGAGCGGGGCGCGGAGATCGAAGAGGAGGCGCCGGCGATGTTGAAGCCGAACACGTATCTGGAGCCGTTTGCTCTTCGCGCGCTCGGTTACGCGCGTGGGGACTACGGATCCATCCAACAGGCGATCGAGAGGTTCGAAGCGATGGGTTTGGACTGGCACGCGGCCAAAACGAGAAGTCTCATGTCGCCGGGATGATCGTCGCCAGAGCCGCCTGAGGCGGCGAACCGATCTGCTTCGCACTCCCATTCCGTCCAGCAGGAACGGCAAGAACGAGGGCCTCACCAACTGCAGGTTCCAGGAGGGCGACGCGTCGAATCTACAGGACCTCGACGATGACACCTTTGACCTGGTCGTAAGCATCTTCGGCGCGATGTTCGCGCCAAAGCCGTTCGATGTGGCCAAGGAGATGGTGCGCGTGACCCGGTCTGGTGGCCGGATCGTCATGGGGAACTGGATCCCCGATGATCCGACACTGGTGGCTCAGATCTTGAAGAGCAGCTCATCATACTCGCCGCCACCGCCGGAAGGATTCATCAGCCCCATGACGTGGGGGGTTGAGAACAACGTCATCGAGCGGTTCGCCGCAGCGGGAGTGCCGGAAGAGAAGGTCTCGCTCGCCAGAGACACCTATCACTTCAACTTCCCCGGACCGCCATTTGAGCTTCTCGCTGCGTTCAGAACGTATTACAGGCCAACCATGGATGCATTCAGAAGCGAACGGTCGACGGGATGATCTACAGAACGAGTTAGAAGCCCTCTTCAACGGACAAAGCGTGAGCCCGAGCAAGGATGCCACCTCCATTCCTGCAACGTTCCTACGGGTTACGGTTGCTCGTTGAAGCGGCGAGGAGCACGAAACCCCCCTCGGGACATGGTGATCCCGACAACGTGGCCATCCTACGATGGGACGCCACAAGAGCGAAGGAGCGGCGGTACAACATGGAGAAGAGCTCCGCGCAGAAGGAGTCTTTATCTCAGCTGAAAGACGCAAGGATCGGGTCTGCCCCCAGTTCGGTTGAGAGACGCCATTCTCGGACACCTCAGGTCTGCATAACACCTGCATAACGAGCCGAAGGCACTCCAAGGGACTCAGCGGTACTCAAGGACAGAGCGTTTCCGCAGCTCAAGCCCCTGACCTGCATTTCGTCTCGCCCTTACAAGGCGAAGGTCGGGGGTTCGACTCTCAGCGCCGACGGCTGCGGCTGCGAACCGTCCCCACGGGTGGGCCCGGAACCAAGGGATCTCGAATTGGCCAGCGCCCGCTCGGCCGGATCCTCAACCGAGCGGGCGTAGCTGGCTCGACGCTCAGTCGCTCAGATCAACGATCATCGTCTCCTCGTCCACCCACTCGGCCCAATTTATGTCGAAGATGCGCTCGATGTCGCCGGTCCCAACGTCCACGACGAACAGACCGTCGCGCCCCTCGTCGGCGTATGCGATGCGGGAGCCGTCGGGTGACCACCTCGGCAGGACGGTCGAGCCCTCGACGAGCTTGCGCGCGACGCTGCCGTCCGAGCGAGCCACATACAGGTCACCGAACGAGAACTCGCCGTCGACCAGAGTCGCCTCCACATACGCGATCGAGTCGCCACTGGGGGCGAAATCGCCCCCGGCCGCATCCCGCCGTACGAGCGTCGGGTCGCCTCCGGTCACCGGGACCGTCCAGAGGTCCCAGTGCTTCTGCGGCTCGCCGCCGTCGGAGGTCCGGGACGTCGGCTTCGTGAAAAGCACGGCGTCACCGTCGGGGGAGAAGGTCGGGGACATGTAATAGAGACTCGAAGTCCTGGTCTCGAGGTCGGTGATCTGTGTGACCCGCTCCGTCGTTAGGTCGAGGAGGTACAGGTTCCCGATGTCGTTGCCACTTCCTTTGCCCTGATACACGACCTTGGTTCCGTCCGGCGACCAACGGGGGGCCCAGGCGTCTCCCGGGGCCTCGGTCTGATCGAACGCCCGAACGTTCGAGCCGTCGATGTCCGCCACGTGCACGACCGCACCTGCCCCGGTCGCGGAGTCGGTGTAGACGATCCTCGTGCCGTCGGGCGACACGTCGACGCCGGAGTCGGCGGGGGTTATCCCCGTGAAGATCGGTTCGCCACCCCCGAGGTCGATCAATGCGAATCCGGTGTCGAGCGCGGGTGCCACGCTCGACGGCTCGGTGGCGGGTGTGGCAGCGTCGTTATCACCACGCTCGCTCATCACCAGCACCGCACCGGCGACGGTCATCGCCGCGACCAGCGCGTATGCACCGAGCTTGCGGTTGCGTCCCGCGCGACTGATGCGTCGTTCCTGTTCCGCCCACGAATCGTTGTCGGGCTCTGTCTGCTGTTTGACCATCTCGAAGACCTCCCTCAGGTCAGGCATGCGGGCCTCCTGACGTGCGAAGCACGGCTCGACCTTGCGTGGCGAGCGCGCGGACGGTCGATGGACGGATGCCCATGATCCGCGCGGCCTCCTCCGAGCCGTAGTCGTATTGGTCGAGCAGGGGGAGGGCGGTACGTTGGCGGGCGTCAGAGCGAGGAGCACGGCGAACGTCTTCGCGGAGCTCCACCTCGTCGAAGGGGTCGTGCACGACCCCGAGCGGGATCGGCGACGAGTGACCGCCGGGCGGCGCGCGCGCATCCGGCCGCCGTCAACGCCACCTTGAACCGGTAAGCGTGGACGTCGTCGATCCCGTCGATCGACTCCCAGCGTTCCCCAAAGGTTCAGGAACGCATCGTGCACGAGGTCGGCGTCGTCGTTGCGGGTTACACTCTGGCGGAGGACCGCGTCATCAGCTGAGTTGCGGGTTTGATCGTCGCCCCGTGCCGGGTGCAATCGGGGGGTCGACGTCCGCGAAGAGGAGGCTCGTGGCTATGCCGGAATTCATGGATGTGCATCGGGGCATGGAGGGCATCACCCCTGAGGGTCTGTTGGAGGCGCACCAAGCCGATCTGGCGATCCAAGACGACGAGGCGGTGAACTTCAAGCATGCGTGGGCCGACCCGGAGACAGGACACGTGTGGTGCCTTTCCGAAGCACCGAACAAGGAGGCCGTGATCAAGGTCCACGAGCGGGCCGGCCACCCAACGGAAGAGGTCTACCCGGTCCCGGTGCAGGCC
>JBKJWJ010000066.1:0-10517 GCA_046716905.1 Gaiellaceae bacterium | reverse complement strand
CTGCTCCACCTTCCGACCTGGGCGGATCGCAGGCGTTGCTTCGAGCGGGTCGCAGCCGCGCTCGAGCCGGGCGGCCGGTTCGCGTGGAACGCGTTCGTCTTCGACCCGCACATCGCCGTCCGGATGGACGGCGTGGCGAGACCTCATCTCGACTCCGAGACGCTCTGGGAGTACGTCGCCCACCGGCCGGAAGACAACCGCATCGACATCACGGCCTACACCGGGGAGCCGGGGCAGGGACGCCGCGATCTCCAGCTCTGGTGGCTCACCCGATCCGAGTGGGAAGGCTTGGTCGACGTCGCCGGGCTCGAGGTGGAGGCGCTCTACGGCTGGTTTGACAAGCGACCGTTCGACGACGAGAGCCGGGAGTTCGTGTGGGTAGCACGGAAGCCCGCGTAGCCACGAGCCCCTACGACCCGATCGCGGAGCTCTACGACCCGTGGAGCCTGAGCGTGACCGAAGACATCCCGTTCTACGTCGCCGAGGCTCGGAAGGCCGGCGGGCCGGTCGTCGAGCTCGGCGTCGGCACCGGACGGATCGCGGTACCGACCGCCGTCGCCGGCGTGCGGGTGATCGGCGTCGACTCGTCGGAAGGAATGCTGGCGATCTGCCGCCGCCGAGCCGGGGCCGCGGGCGTCGGGGAGATGCTCGACCTTCGGTCTGGCGACATCGGCGATCCGCCGGTCGACGAGCGCGTCTCGCTCGTCACCTGTCCGTTCCGCTCCTACCTTCACCTGCTTGATGCGCCGTCGCGCCTCCGGGCCTTGCGGAACGCACGCGACCTGCTCATCCCGGGAGGTCGGCTCATCTTCGACGTCTTCTCGCCGCGGCAGGACGACATCGAGGAGACGCACGGACGCTGGATCGAGCGCGAGCCCGCAATCTTCGAGCGCGCCGATTGGGACTCCGACGCGCGGACGCTCACGCTGTCGGTTCGTGGCCCCAGCGGAGAATCCACGATGCAGCTCGGGTGGATCTCGGTTCGCGAGTGGAAGGCCGTTCTCACGGAGGCAGGGTTCACGGTCGATCGCGTCTACGGCTGGTTCGACTACCGGCCATACCGGCGGGGCGAAGACATGGTCTTCGTCGCGCGCCGCGTCGAGGACTAGAGCAGCTGGATCTCGTCGCCGGCGGCGACTTCGCCGGTCTGGACGACGCGGGCGAGCATTCCGCGCTTCCCGTCGATCTCCGCCTGGAGCCCGGGTCGGAGCTCGTCCATCCGGGAGCAGGGGTCGCAGACCATCGTGATCTCGAACTCGGCGCTCCCGACCTTCACGCGCTGGCCCACCGGCCAGGTGTGGACGTCGTCGCCCTCGACGGTGAAGTTCTCTCGGATCCGGCCGAACTCGACACCGAGGGCTTGGAGGTGCTCCGCGGATGCGAACAGCACCTGGCGCTTCGTGCCCGCTCGCGCATGGGCGCACCCCTCGAGGCCGTGCCCTTCGATCGCCTGCACTCGCCTTTGTGCCTCCATGCGGCCGCTGCCCT
The DNA here is from genome assembly GCA_046716905.1 of Gaiellaceae bacterium. Lineage (GTDB taxonomy): Bacteria > Actinomycetota > Thermoleophilia > Gaiellales > Gaiellaceae > JACDAN01. The sequence continues at coordinate 9,029 of JBKJWJ010000066.1, read as the reverse complement.
TGGCGGGCGACGTCCAGAGCCCGGCGACTCGTGCCATGCGGACGATTTTACCTGGCCCTTCGGCGCCACTCGTAGAGGGCGATCGACCCCGTCATGGCGACGTTGAGCGATTCGGCACCGGTTTCGAGCGGAATCGTCGCACTTTCGTCACACGCCTCGACGACGTCTGCTGGTAGTCCCTCGCGTTCGGCGCCCAGGACGAAGAGCGTCGGTTCCGCGAGATCGACCTCGTGAAGCGGCTTGCCTCCGTGGGCGACGAGCGCGAGCCTGCGGCCGGGCGCGTCGTCGAAGCTCGCGGTCGGGACGCGGAAGATCGCGCCGGCTGAGGCTCGCAGGGCCTTCGGGCCGGTGGGATCCGCGCAATGCGAGGAGAGGCCGAGGAACGCAGGTCCGAGTCCGTCCGCCGTGCGGAATAGAGTGCCGATGTTGCCCGGATCGGCAACGTGCCAGAGCGCGAGACCAACGGGAGGTGCGGACAGTGGATCCAGACGAGGCAGATCGTCGCGCCGGAAGACGCCGATCACCCTCGGCGGATGGCCGAGCGCCGAGACCTCGGCGAGCAAACGGGGCTCGACGGCCTCGGCTTCCGGAAGGCCCTCGACCGGGCGCTCGGCATCGACGAGCAGCTCAGCCGGCGCGGCGCCGGACGCGAGCGCCGCCTGCACGAGGTCTTCGCCCTCACAGACGAAGAGGCCGAGGCGTTCCCGCTGGTTTCGAGAGGCGAGCCGGCGAATGAGCCTGAGCCGCGGGTTCGAGGAGGAGGTGATCACGCAGGCTGCCCGAGCCATTCGAGCCACTGGCCATGGAAACCCGCGTGCGCGAGGAGGACTTCCTCGTCATCGGGCCAGAGGCGCATCCAGAGGCCGTAGAAGCCGTGCTCGTCCTCCGTGGGACGTCCGGTCCAGACGAAGCCGAGCGGAAACTCGCGCCCGGCGGCCTCGAGCGCGGCGACGACTCGCTCCTGCTCGATGCCGACGTACCCGAGAACCGCCGTCTCGAAGACGATGGTGAACGCCCCTAGCTTCCGCTCGGCGAGGACCGCCGGCAGACGGTCGGCGATGTGCCCCTGCTCGAGCGCGGGCGGGTCGGCGCGCAACGTCTCGACCGCCTGATCCAGGCGCTCGAGCCGATGAGCCTGATCGGCCCACACGAACGCCTTCAGCAGGAGCGCGTCCTCGTCGCGGGTGACATCGATCGGCGAAAGGTCGATGCCGCGCCGGTGCCGCACGACCGGACGCAGCGCGAGGAGCTCGGCCGGAACGGGCCGTCGCTCTTCGCCGGAGAGGTCGAGCGGGGCGTCTTTCGGGCCCCAATCGCCCGCCTCGTAGGTGTAGTGGTACCGATCCCAGACGAGATTCAGGCCCGCGCTCGGCCCGAGCTCGAGGAGATCGATGACTTCGACGCCTGCCCGACGCGCGATCTCGAGGAAGCACGGGAGCAGCATCCAGCTCCGCTGCACCTCGTTCGTCTGGACGCCCCGCTCCTGGATGAAGCGGCGGAGCCAGTCACCCCGTTCCCGCAGTACCGCCACCGGATCGCTCCAGGGATCGATGCCCTCGCTCAGCGCGAGGTAGTGGAGGCCCCCCAGGAGCTGGAGCGGGCGGTCCCAGCGCTCGTCCGGAACGATCTCACGGACAGCGGGCTCGTCGGCGAGCCGGCGGCAGAGGCGCCCGTAGAGCTGCGAGCCCGACCGCTCGCACTGGTCGGCCTGGTGGAGAAAGACCCGCTCGAGCTCGGCGGTCAGGTCTCGAGCGCGGCCTTGGCCTGCTCGGCGATCTTGCCGAACGCCTCAGGGTCGACCACGGCGATCTCGGCGAGCACCTTGCGGTCGAGCTCGATCCCCGCCTTTCGGCACCCCGACACGAACTGGTTATAGGAGAGCCCGTGCCCGCGCGCGGCGGCGTTGATCCGGATGATCCAGAGCCGCCGCATTGTGCGCTTGCGCGCCTTGCGGTCCCGGTAGGCGTAGACAAGCGAGTGCTCGACCTGCTCCTTCGCGGCCCGGTACGTGGAGTGCTTGAGCCCGGCGTAGCCCTTGGCCGCCGCGAGAACCTTGCGGCGCTTCTTGCGCCCGTGAACGGATCGCTTGACGCGCGGCATCAGCGACTCCTCTTCTTGCCGCCGAGCATGCGGACGACCTCGCGGTACTCACTTTTCGCGAGGGCGGCCGGACGGCGAAAACTACGCTTGCGCTTCGCGGACTTCTTCTCGAGCAGGTGGGCTTGCGGGCCCTTCCGGCGCAGGATCTTCCCCGCTCCCGTCACCTTGAAGCGTTTCTTCGCTGCTTTCGATGTCTTCTGCTTTGGCATCTTTGACTGCTCCTGCGCTCTTCGTGGGCCCGATGACCATCACCATGTTCCGTCCGTCGAGGAGCGGCGGTGACTCGACCAAGCCGATCTCCTTCACGTCCTCAGCGAGCCGCATCAGAAGATCTCGGCCACGTTCCGGATGGGTGGTCTCCCGCCCGCGGAACATGATCGTGACCTTGACCTTCGCGCGCTGGTTGAGGAACCGAACGACGTGGCCTTTCTTGGTCTCGTAATCCTGGATTGCGATCTTCGGTCTGAGCTTGATCTCCTTGACGTGAACCTGGGACTGGTGCTTACGGGCGAGCTTGGCCTTCTGCTCCTCCATGTACCGGTACTTCCCGTAGTCCATGACCCGGGCGACCGGCGGCGACGCCTGCGCGGCCACCTCGACGAGGTCGAGATTCTTGCTGTAGGCGTATTCAAGGGCTTCGTTCGTGGCCTTGATTCCGACCTGCTCGCCACCCTCGTCGATCAGCCGCACCTGCGGCACTCGAATCCGTTCGTTGATCCGGGTCTGTGGCTCCGGGGGTGGCTCCGGACGGGAGAACCGCCTCGGCCTCAACTGGCGTTCACCAAGCTCTTCTGCTCCTCCTTCTCAACGACAAAACCGCTGCACGCAGCGGCTCCAGACCTTTTCTCGCCTCGGTTGAACCTCCCGCCTCGCCGCTTGCTTCCTTCGGCGCTGCTGAAGGTGAGGGAAAAGAATTGCTGCGCCCCTGCTTGCAGGCTCATACCTTAGCAACGAGTTCCCGCAGCAACTCGTCAAGACTCAGCGACGATTGCTCCCCGCCTCGCTTGCGCACCGCAAGCGAGTTTTCCGACTCGCGGTCGCCGTAGACGACCACGTACGGAATCTTCTCCACCTCGGCGTTCCGGATTCGCTTGCCGACCGTCTCGTCGGAGTCGTCCACCTCCACGCGGAAGGCCGCGAGCTTCGCGGCGAGGGCCTTCGACGCCTCGCGATGATCCTGTCCGACGGGGACGATCCGGACCTGAACGGGAGCGAGCCAGACCGGAAATGCGCCACCGTAATGCTCGATGAGAATCCCGATGAAGCGCTCGAGCGAGCCGAAGAGCGCACGGTGAACGACATAGGGCGTGTGCTCGACGTTTTCCGGGCCCATGTAGGTGAGACCGAAGCGCGCCGGCATCTGGGAGTCGAGCTGGATCGTCCCCATCTGCCAGGAGCGACCGAGGACGTCCGTCATGTGCAAATCGATCTTCGGCCCGTAGAACGCCCCATCTCCTTCGTTCAGCTCGTAGGCGAGGCCGCGTCGGTCGAGCGCCGCGCGGAGGGCGCCCTCTGTGAAGTCCCACTCCTCGTCGGTGCCGAGCTTGTTCTCCGGGCGAGTCGAGAGTTCGAAGCGTGCCTCCATCCCGAACAGGTCGTAGAGGGACTTCGCGAAGTCGAGGCAGCCGAAGATCTCCTCTTCGATCTGGTCGGGCGAGCAGAAGATGTGGGCATCGTCCTGCGTCACGTGCTGGACGCGGAGGAGCCCGTGGAGCGTTCCGGCGCGCTCGTTTCGGTGCAGCGTGGATGACTCCGCGTAGCGCAACGGGAGGTCCCGGTAGCTCCGCAGGTCGTTGCCGAAGAGCAGCATGTGCCCGGGGCAGTTCATCGGTTTCATGCCGAGCGTCCGCTCGTCTCCGTACGGCACGAGGAACATGTCGTCGCGGAACTTCTCCCAGTGGCCCGAGGTCTTCCAGGTCTCGACGTCGTAGAGGAGGGGCGTCTTCACTTCCACGTATCCGCGGATCGCGTTTTCACGCCGCCGCAGATCCTCGAGGGCGTTCCAGACGACCATCCCCTTCGGATGCCAGAACGGCATCCCCGGAGCGTGATCCGAGAGATGGACCAGATCGAGTTGGACGCCGAGGCGCCTGTGGTCGCGCTTTCGCGCCTCTTCCAGCCGCTCGAGATGAGCCTTCAGGTCGTCCTCGGAGTAGAACGCGGTTCCATAGATGCGCGTCAGCTGCGTGTTCTTCTCGTCGCCGCGCCAGTAGGCGCCGGCGAGGCCGGTCAGCTTGACCGCTTTGATCGGCTTCGAGTCCTGAAGGTGCGGCCCGCGACAAAGGTCGGTGAACTCGCCCTGGGTGTAGAGGGAGATGTCGCCCTCCGCCGAGTCGACGAGCTCGACCTTGTACGGCTCCCCTTCGGCCTCGAAGCGCATGCGGGCTTCCCCGCGCGAGATCTGCTCCCGCTGCCAGGAACGGCCCTCGGCCAGCTCCTTCCGGATCTCCCCCTCGATCCGCTCGAGGTCGTCCTCGGCGATCGGCTCGGGGAACTCGAAGTCGTAGTAGAAGCCGTTCTCGATCGGCGGCCCGATCGCGACCTTCACTCCCGGGTAGAGGCGCCGGACGGCCTCCGCCAGCAGGTGCGCGGTCGAGTGGCGGAGGACGTGGAGCGCGTCCGGGTCCTCGCGGTCGCGCGTCGTAAGGATCTGGATCGCCTGCCCCTCCTCGAGTGGGAGGCGAAGGTCCTGCACCACCCCGTTCGAGCGCAGAAGGACGGCCTGCTCGGCCAGTCTCGGGCCGATCGCTGCAGCCGCCTCGAGCCCGGTTGCACCCTCCGGGAGCTCCAACTCGGACGAATCAGGCAGGATGACGCGCATGGACGAGAAGGTATCGCAGCACCCCAGAGACGACGATCGAAATGACGAGGTCGAGGGATCGCCAGTCCCCGACCCCGAAGAAGAGACCGGGACGGCGGAAGACGATCCTGGCGCGGACTAGGTCCTGTACGACGAACACGCGGACCCCCCGAACGCTTCGGAGGGTCCGCGTGCAATCGCGGCTCGAATCGCTCAGGATCTAGGGCCAGATCGGGCCGCGTGCCGCTTCTTCGGGCAGCGGCGCGAGCACTGCCGACAAGACAGCGAGGTGTGAAGTCACCGGGACCTCCCTTCGAATTCCTACTGCGGGACAGTCCCGGGCCCGGGCCGATTACTATAGAGAGACGACAAGACGGAGGTGTCATTGCCGCGACGAAAGTCAACCCATGTAGACGATCCGGTGGCCGTCGGTCGGCGACTTCGGGACGCGCGCGACCGCGCAGGCATCAGCCAGCGCCAGCTCTCCTTCGAGGGCTGCTCGCCCGCCTACATCTCGCGAATCGAGGCCGGAGAGCGGATCCCGTCGCTCCAGCTCCTGCGCGAAATGGGTCGACGCCTGGGTGTCAGCGAGGACTTCCTCGCCACAGGCCTCGAGCGAGAGGCCGGCGGGGAGGATCGGAAGCTGCTGGACGCCGAAGTCGCACTTCGGCTCGGCGAAATGGAGGAGGCATTTGGCCTCTACACCGAGGTTCTCGACGCCGCTGCCACGACCTCGGTCCGCGCCCGGGCGCTCGCAGGCCTAGGGCAGATCGCGTTCGAGCGGGGAGAGCCGCGCCGGGCAATTGACCTGCTGGAGCAAGCCGTGCGGGTCTCGCACACCGAGATCTCCGACCAGCCGGCGCTGGCCGACACGCTTGGCCGGGCGTACGCGATCGTCGACGATTTCGAGCCCGCCATGCGGATCTTCCGCCATTCGCTCGCGGCCGCAGAGGAGCGGAAAGACACGGTCGAATCGATCCGCTTCGGAGTCCTGCTCGCCAACGCCTACATCGACTCGAATGAGCTCGAGGCTGCAGACGCGCTGCTCCAGAAGACCGTTGCGCTCGCTCCGAACGCGTCAGACCCCATCTTCCGCGCCCGCATCTTCTGGTCTCAGTCGCGGCTCTACGCCATGCGCGAGGACGCGACGACAGCCGCCCGCTACGCCCGGAAGGCACTGGAACTCCTCGAGCTCACGGAACACACGCACTACGCGGCCCGCGCCCACCATCTCCTCGCCCATGTCGAGCTCGACCGTGGCAATGCAACCGAGGCGCTCGACCTGATCGACCGCGGCCTCCCACTGATCGAAGCGAGCGGCAACCGCGCCGAGCTCGCCCTCTTTCGCCTGGAGCGGGCCCGCGCGCTCGTGCAGCTCGACCGGAAGATCGAGGCCGGGGCGCTCGCGATCGAGAGCGCCGAACTGCTAGCGGACGTTGCGCCGCACGACGCGGGCCGCGGCTATGCCTTGGTCGGGGAGATCCTCGAGGCAGTCGGCGACACGGCGGGCGCACGCAAGCGCTACGAGCAGGCAGTCGAGCTTCTCGCCCCTGGGCCGAACCGGTACGTGCTCGACGCCTACAGCAAGCTTGCGACGCTCCACGAGGCCGAGGGCCGCTCGGACGAAGCACTGACCGTGCTCAAGAAGGCCATGGCACTGCAGGCGCCCGGCGCGGGCATGGCTTCCTAGTAGGAGCGTGGAAGCCCGCCGTAAGGATTCGGCCCCTGCCGGGGTTACTCGTGTTGGACCGTTCGGGGTCTCGACTCGGTATGGCGACATCGGAGACGACACGAATCCGGCTGCAACGAGGGCTATTGGCCCTGGCTACTGCTGCGCTCGCGACTGCAGCCCTTACGGTTGCTGCGCCGGCTGCGAACGCGCCATCGACGGATATCAAGGCGTACAAGCCCGTTGCAGACGCCCACGTTTCGTCGGCCCAGCCGCGTACGAACTTCGGGCGCGCCCCCGTCCTTCGGGTCGACGGGGCCCCGGAGACGACGACCTACCTTCGGTTCAAGCTCAGGAAGATGGGCCCGGAGGTGACGAGCGTGACGTTGCTGCTCCGACCCCGCTCGGCGGCAAGGGCAAGCTTCGCCGTGCGCCTGGTCACAACCCGCCGGTGGACCGAAACGCGTCTCACGTTCGCGAATGCGCCACCGACCTCGGCGCGCTACACGGCTGCCAAGCCAGTGCGCCTCGGCGCCTGGAACGCCATCGACGTCACGCCGTTCGTCGAGGGTGGCGGCGAGGTGAGCCTGGCAATCACGACCCGCGGCTCGCAGCAGCTGTCCTTCGCCAGCCGTGAGTCGCGCCAGGGACCGCGGCTCGTCGTCCGCTCGAGGGAGGACGACGTCGACTCTCCCGTCCTGAAAGCCCCGCTCGGCAACTGATCCGTAGGATCGCGTAGTGCGATCACGGCCGGCTCGGCTCGAGCGGCTGCCCGAGCAGTACTTCACCGCGCTCCTCGCGCGCGTCGCCCACGCCTCGAGCGAAGATGGCCCGCCGCTACTCGATCTCGGCCGCGGCAATCCCGAGGTCGGCCCTCCAGGTCACGTCATCGAGCGGCTGGCGGCAGCGGCACAGGAGGCGAGCGCTCATGGCTACCCGCCCTTCCGCGGCCTGCCGGAGCTGCGGGAGGCAATCGCGGCGCGGTACCGGGACGAGTACGGCGTCGTGCTCGATCCGGAGACCGAGGTGGCGGTGGTACCTGGCACGAAGACCGCGCTCGTGGAGCTCGCGCTGGTCCTCGCCGAGCGCGGCAGCGGGATCCTCTTGCCCGACCCCGGCTATCCCGACTATCCGTCAGGCGTCGCGCTTGCGGCCGCGCGCCTCCTCCCGCTCCGCTTGGATCCAGAGGGTGGTTGGGCCCCTGATCTGGCCGGCGCGCCGCGCAAGGACGTCGCCGCCGTCTACCTCAACTTCCCGTCGAACCCCTGCGCGGTGGCAGCGCCGCCCGGTGTCTTTCGGGAAGCGGTGCGCTATGCCGAGCAGAGCGGCGCGGCCGTTATCCACGATTTCGCCTACGGCGACCTGATGTTCGACGGACGAAAGTCGGAGAGCTTCCTCGCCGAACCCGGAGCCAGGGACGTCGGCGTCGAGATGTTCTCGATGTCGAAGACCTATGGGATGGCGGGCTGGCGCCTCGGGTTCGTCGTCGGCAATGCGGAGATCGTCGCGCGGGTCGATCTCTTCCAGGATCACGTCCGCGCCGGCATCTTCACGGCGGTGCAGAAGGCCGGCATCGCCGCGCTCACCGGGCCGCAGGATTCCGTCGAAGAACGGCGGGCCCGCTACGAGGCGCGGCGAGACCGCGTCGTCGCCGCGCTCCAGAGAACGCGCGTCCGCCCTCCGGTTTCGGAGGGGAGCTTCTACGTCTGGCTCCGGCTCCCGCACGGGCTCACCGCCGAGCGGCTGCTAACGGACTTTCGGATCGCCCTGGCACCCGGCGAGGGATTCGGCGCGAGCGGCGCGGGGTGGGCCCGCCTGTCACTGGCCGCGTCGGACTCGTCGCTTGACGCTGGGCTCGAGCGGCTCGTCGAGGCGTTCGGCTAGTCGAGGCCGCGGGCAAGCCCGGCGATGGTGTCCTTCATGACCTGCTCGGAGCTGTTCTCGAACCGGAAGTGATAGGCGCCGAAACCGGCGACCGCCGTCTTCGCCCGCTCGTCGACGTACTTCGCGCGCCAGCGGTTGACGACGGCGCGCGGATCGCGGCCAACGTTGCCCCCGAGCCCGCGGGCAAGGTGCCAGCCGGGAGTCATCCCGACGACGTACCGAGCCGCAAGTCTCCTGCGGATCTCACCGCGCGAGGCGGCGAGCCGGCGTTGCGTCGCTGCCTGCTCCTGCGCGCGGACCTCCGGGTTGCCGGTGAACGGCGGGTACTCCTCGCCCACGAGAGCGAAGGCTGCCGAGTCCAGCGCCCTCCAGAACGCCCTCAGCTCTGCGTCCACCGGCAGGCCCGCGATTCGGAGTGCGGGGAGCGACGCCCAGACGAATCCGATCCGCGGCCCGTCGCCGAACTCGATCCGCCCGAAGTTGAGGCCGTGGAGGACGCCGCGCGTGAACTCGCGCCACTGCCGGCCCTGGCCGCCGCTCAGCTCGGAGACGAGCTCGTCGAGCTGCCACGCGTCG
>JBKJWJ010000065.1:0-3665 GCA_046716905.1 Gaiellaceae bacterium | reverse complement strand
ACGGCATCCCGCTGCTCCGGGCTGTCCTCGCTCTTTTCCCCGGTGGCGATGGCCGCCACGCAGGCGCTCGTGGCCGACGTCGTGCGCCCGGAGCGCCACGAGCACGCGTACGCGCCGCTTCGGGTCGCGAACAATCTGGGAGTGACGATGGGCCCGCCGATCGGAGGGGCCCTGCTCATCACCGGCAACTACGACGTGCTCTGGATCGGCGTGGCCGTCCTAGGCTCGGTCACTGCCTTCATCGCCTGGCGCCTGATCCCCGCCCGCGGCGAGTTCGCGCCGGAGCAGCCTCCCGCGCGGGGCTCGCTCGCACGCTCCGCCTGATCTGCGTGGGGCGTACATGGGCGCGTTTGCGAGCACCTCGTCGGCCGGGTTCGCACTCGGGCCGTTCTTCGGGCTCCAGATCCGCGGTGGGTACGGCGACACGGCGATGTGGGGCTTCTTCGCGGCCGTGTCCGTGCTCGCGGCCCTGCTCGGGATCGTGGCTGGCCGCTACGCGTTCGGGGTCAGGAAAGCGCGGCTGGCGGCCGCGTAACTCTAGGCCTCGCGTATCGCCTAGGCCGCGCGGATCGCTTCGATCTCGCGGTGAACCGCGAGCCGCTGGAGCGCGTCCGACTCGAGCTGACGCACCCGCTCGCGCGTGAGGCCTAGGCGGCGCCCGATCTCCTCGAGCGACTGCGGATCGGCATCTCCGTTCAGGCCGTAGCGGAGCTTGACGACCTCTTGCTGCCGGTCGGGGAGGCTCTCGACGGCACGACGAAGAACATCCTGCTCGAGGCTGACGTGTAGCCGCTCCTCGGGCGGATCCTCCGTTCCCGCGAAGAGCTCTCCGAGCGACGTCTCGCCCTCACCGACGGGCTTGTCCAGGCTCGTGACCGCGCGGGCTGCTTCACGGACCTCGCGGATTTGCTTGAGCGGAAGCTTCGCGACCTCTGCGATCTCGTCCTCGGTCGGCGAGCGGCCGAGCTTCACGGTCAGCTCGCGCTCGGCGCGGCCGATCTTGCGCTCGCGATCGACGATGTGGACCGGGATCCGGATCTCGCGCGCCTTGTTGGCGACGCCGCGCTGAACGGCCTGGCGAATCCACCACGTCGCGTACGTGGAGAACTTGAAGCCGCGACGCCAGTCGAACTTCTCGACGGCGCGGATGAGCCCGATGATTCCCTCCTGGATGAGGTCGAGGAGGGACAGGCCGTGCCCTTGGTACTTCTTCGCGATCGAGACGACGAGGCGGAGGTTCGAGTTGATCATCAGATCCTTGGCCTGCCGGTCGCCGCGCTCGATCCGCTTCGCGATCGCAATCTCTTCGTCGGCGGTCAGGAGCTTGTAGCGCCCGACCTCGTTCAGGAAGAGCTGCAGCGCGTCCGTCGTCGAAGCGGCAAGCTCGCCGTTTACGTACGTCGGACCGGGAGCAACGCGGCCGCAGTCGTCGCTGAGCTCGATTCCCTTGTCCTGGATGTCCTGGTAGATCCGTTCCACCTCTTCCTCTTCGAGTTCTGACTGTTCGATCGCGCGCGAGACCTCGGAGAGCTCGAGGCAACCCTCTCGCTCTCCAAGCTCGATCAGTGCCTTGATCGGCTCGTCCGCCACGTCCCGGGTGTTTACCCCGGTGAGCGGTCGAGAAACGCGCGAACGACGTATTGTCGCCCCGGAGTGTCGGATCTCAAACACGGCGCGAAAGAAGCGGCACGCAGCGACTGGGCCCAGGGGCTCGCCCGCTGGGGCCTGATCTCGAAGGGGTCGCTCTACCTCCTCGTCGGTGCCATCGCGGGGCATGTGGCGGTCGGCGGAGGAGAGCGACTTCGGGATCGCGGCGGTGCGCTTGCCGCAGTCGCCGACAACTGGCTCGGCAAGATCCTCGTGGTTGCGCTGGCCGTGGGGCTAGCGGGCTATGCGGCCTGGCGCTTCGCCGAGGCCGTGCTCGGCCGGCCGCTCGAGGGGGGTGAGAAGGAGGGCTGGTTGAAGCGCGGCGGCTACCTCGCGCGCTCCCTCTGGTACCTCGGCCTGGTCGGCGTCGCTCTCTCGGCGCTCTACGGCGCCAACGAGTCCGGCGGCTCGCGGCAGGAGGATCGCTTTACGGCCCGCGTGCTGGAGTGGCCGCTCGGGCGATGGATCGTTGCCGCCGTCGGGCTCGCGATCCTGGGGGCCGGAGCCTTCAACCTCTGGCGGGCGGTGACCAGGAAGTTTCTTGACAACCTCAAGCTGCGGAAGATGAGCGACGTCGAGGAGCGCATGTTCACCTGGCTCGGCGTCGTCGGCCACCTCGCCCGTGGGGTCGTGTTCGGCCTGATCGGGTTCTTCCTCGTCCGCGCCGCCTGGCAGTACGACCCAAAGGAGGCGGTCGGAATCGACGGTGCGCTTGCCGAGGTGCTGAAGCAGGACTACGGCGACACGCTGCTCGGCATCGTCGCCGCCGGGCTGATCGCGTTCGGCCTCTACTGCTTGGTGGAGGCCCGGTACCGGGAGGTCTGAAGGCGCAGGCGAAGTTGTAGGAGCACGACGCACAGCGCAACCCAGGCGAGCCCGAGGCTGAAGCCGGCGATCACGTCCGAGAGGAAGTGGACGCCGAGGTAGATCCGGCTGAACCCGATCAGGAGCACAACGAGGACGGCAAGTGTGAGCGCACCGATCTGGGCTCTCCGGGTTCCGAGATGGCGGGCGGCGATGTAGCCGAGGGTTCCGTAGACGGCGAGCGAGACGGAGGCATGGCCGCTCGGAAAGGAGTAGGTGCTCTCGGTCGCCAGCGGGTCGGCGAAGAAGGGGCGCTCGCGCTCGAAGCCCAGCTTCAGGCCGACGGTGAGGACCTCTGCCCCGACCGCCGCCAGGAGGAGGAGCTGGAGCTCGGTGATTCGCCTCAGCCGCCAGAGCAGAATCGAGGCGACCAGCACGACCGGGATCAACGTGAAGAGGTTTCCGGCTCGAGTGACGTTTTCGAAAAACGTCGTCCAGCCGTGGGTGGCGCGTACGTGGATCCATTCGGCCAGGCGCGTGTCGATGTGCGTGTTGCCCTCGACGATCTCTTCCGCCAGCGCGCCGAAGAGCCAGGCACCGGCGGTCAGCGCGAGCAGCCCGATCAGCAGCTCGAGACCGACGGCGTTGACCAGACGGACGACTTTGGCGGGCATAGAGCCATTGTTACCCTGGCTCCATATGCGCTCGGTCATCGTCTCAGCCGTCAGGACGCCCTTCGGGAAGTTCGGCGGGGGCCTCAAGGATCTCGAGGCGACCGAGCTCGGCTCGATCGCGATCCGCAATGCGCTCGATCGCATCGGTCTCGAGAACGAGGAGGTCGAGTACGTCGTGATGGGGCAGGTGCTCCAGGGCGGCGCCGGTCAGGCGCCGGCGCGCCAGGCTGCGATCGGCGCAGGCCTCCCGATCGAGGTTCCCGCCGACACGATCAACAAAGTCTGCGCCTCGTCGATCCGCGCCGTGGAGATCGCCGATCAGATGATTCGGGCGGGCGACCACCACGTCGTCGTCGCCGGCGGGATGGAGTCGATGTCGAACGCCCCGTACATCCTCAAAGATGCCCGCTTCGGCTACAGGCTCGGCGACGGGACGCTGATCGACCTGATGACCCACGACGGCCTCACGTCCACGTTCGACAAGAAGCACATGGTCGAGCAGGCGTCGTTCGTGGCCCGCGAGCTCGGGATCTCCCGCGA
>JBKJWJ010000064.1:0-4595 GCA_046716905.1 Gaiellaceae bacterium | reverse complement strand
CGGGGCGGTCGACGACGATCTGGCGATCGAAGCGGCCTGGACGCAGGAGCGCCGGGTCGAGGATGTCCGGCCGGTTCGTGGCCGCGATCAAAATGATGTTGTCCTTCAGCTCGAACCCGTCCATCTCGACGAGGAGCTGGTTCAGCGTCTGCTCGCGCTCGTCGTGCCCGCCGCCGAGGCCGGCGCCGCGATGGCGGCCGACCGCGTCGATCTCGTCCATGAAGATGATGCACGGAGAGGCTTGCTTCGCCTGCTCGAACAGGTCGCGGACGCGAGAGGCGCCGACGCCCACGAACATCTCGACGAAGTCCGATCCTGAGATCGAGAAGAACGGGACTCCCGCCTCGCCGGCGACGGCGCGTGCGAGCAGCGTCTTACCGGTGCCGGGCGGCCCGTAGAGCAGGACGCCCTTCGGGATCCGGGCGCCGAGCGCCTGAAACTTCTTCGGGTTCTCGAGGAACTCCTTGATCTCGTGGAGCTCCTCCACGGCCTCGTCCACGCCGGCCACGTCTTTGAACCCGATCTTGGGTGAGTCCGGCGTCATCCGCTTGGCGCGACTCTTGCCGAAGCTCATCACCTTCGAGCCGCCGCCCTGCACCTGGTTCATCAGGAAGATCCAGAAGGCGATCAGGATCACGAAGGGGAGCAGTCCGGTGAGGAGCGACCACCACGGGGAGCCACCGACCGCCTTCGAGTCGAAGTTGACGTTCTTCTCCGCCATCAGCCGTTCAAACGGGACGAGCGACTCCGGGCTCGGGTAGGCGACCTTCGTCTTCCGACCCTTCTCGCCCCCGGTGCCCTTGTACTCGACCGAGAGCTGCTGCTTGCTCGGGTTGGCGACGATCTCCTCGAACTGGCTCGGGTTGGCCTCAACCTGAGACTTGAGCTGCGAGTAGGTGACCTTCTCCTGCTTCTCGTTGCCCATGAGCGTCTGGCTCGCCAGGTAGACGAGCAGGACGATGACGATCAGTGGAAAGAGAGCGGAGCGAAAAAACCGGTTCATAGGCGGTATATCGCCAGGGTAGCAGTGCCCTTGAGGGTAGAACCTGCCCCAAAGGGGTGTGCTGTCGCCGTTGGATCAGCCGGTCTCGCCGGCGGTCTCGTCGGCCAGGACACCGACGTAGCGGAGGTTTCGGTACCGCTCGGCGTAGTCCAGCCCGAACCCCACGACGAACCGGTTCGGGATCTCGAAACCGATGTAGCGGACGGGCACCTCGACCTCTCTACGCTCGGGCTTCGTCAGGAGCGCGCAGACCTCCAGCGACGCCGGGTTCCGCGCGCCGAGTGTTCGCTTCAAGTAGGACAGCGTGAGCCCGGAGTCGATGATGTCCTCGACGACGAGGACGTTCCGTCCCTCGATCGTCTCGTCGAGGTCCTTCAGGATCCGGACGACACCGGAGGAGTCCGTCGAAGCGCCGTAGCTCGAGATCGCCATGAAGTCGACCTCGCACGGAACAGTGATGTGGCGCATGAGGTCGGCCATGAAGAAGACGGCTCCCTTGAGGACGCCGACGAGCAGCAGATCCTTCCCCGCGTAGTCGGACGAGATCTCCGCACCGAGCTCGGCGATCCGGTCGCGGAGCGCCTCCTCCTCGAGCAGGACCTCCGAGACGCCCTGCTCGACCTCAGTCTTGAACGTGCTCAGCGACCACTCCTTCCGCCTCGACGATCCCGGGGACCGCCACCACTTCGTCGCCGCGCACGACGAGAGGCCAGGCCTCCCGCTCGGATCGCGGCACCTTCGCGTCCACGAACACATCCTGAAGCTTCTTGCGCCGGCCTGCGAGCCGATCCCCCGCCCGCCAGCCCCGCACCCGCAGTCCCGGGAGCTCGGACTGGATCTTCCACGCGCCCCAGCGCACCTCGCCGTCGAGCTCGACCGGGCCCCGCTCGAGCCAGACGCGGTCGTACTCCCGGACGGCGTGCAGCCCTCCGCCGAGGTCGGCCCGCGCCGAGCCCTCGGCACTCACGAGTAGTGCGTCGAGCCGGCTCGGGCGACCCTCTGCCAGCGCCAAAAGGCTCTTCTCGGCTCGCTCGTCGAGCTGCCGGAGGAGGGGCACGATCTCGTCGCGGATGAGGCCGCGCTTCGTATCCGGGTTCGACGAGTCGAGCCTGAACGGCAGGCCGACCGAGCGGCAGTAGGCCTCCGTGTCCTCGCGCCAGAGGGTCAAGAGCGGACGCACGACGCCGTCCTCGCGCCGCACCTTGATCCCGCCTGGCTTCCCGCTCGAGACGAGCCGGAGGAGGACGGTCTCGACCTGGTCGGAGGCCGTGTGACCCGTGGCCCGGAGGCGGTCGGTCCCGAACGAGTACCGCAGGTCGCGAAGCTCGGCCTCGGTGCGGCCGACGGGCGAGTCGACGACGTCGGCGGCGAGCTCCTCCGCGCAGAGACGGGCATCCTCGTCCGACTCCGCGCCGCGCAAGTGGTGGTTGACGTGGAGCGCCGAGACCGCGTACCGGAGCTCGCGGAGCGCATGCCAGAGGCTCGTCGAGTCCGCTCCGCCGGAGACGAGGCACGTCACGGCTCCACCCGCCGGGATCAGGCCGTGGCGTCGGATCTGAGTCTCGACGGCACCGCGGAAGGCGTTGGGCTCCATCGGCGTCATTGTGGCCGACGGTGCTCGAGGTATGCCGCGATCATGAGCGCCGTCCAGCGCCCGACCCAGGCCAGGAGGGCAGCGATCAGGAGTCGTCTCACGGGTACACCGGGTTCTCGACCCACGCCTCGATCCGCTCGACTGCTTCGCGCAGGCTGTCCTTGTAGAGGACGTGCGGCTCGGCCGGCGTGATCAGCGGCATCTTGGCGGAGGGGCGCCGGCCGTCCGCCGCCGCGAGCGCGAATGCGATCGGAAGCGAGTGGCAGACGACGAGGATCGTCTCGTCCGGCCGGTCGAGCAGGAAGCGGAAACCCCGTGCGTATCGCCTGGCGATCGCGGCTCGTGCCTCGCCCTCGCCGGGCGGGACGTCGAGGGGCCCGTGCGTCCCGGCCCACTTGCGGTACTCCGCCAGCGCCTTGCCCTCGAACTCGCCGTAGAGCGGGTCGTTGAGGTCTCGGAGCACGACGCGAGGAACCTCTCGGTCGCCGAGCGCGAGGTCCGCCGTCTCGTGCGTGCGCCCGAACTCGGTCACGACGCAGAGGTCGATCGGCTCGCTCTCGAGACGGTCGAGCAGCCAGCCCGCCTGGAGCCGGCCCTGCTCGGTCAGCCCGACGGGAACCGATGGGTCGCCGTTCACGAGCTTCCGGGCGGAGTACTCGCTCTCGCCGTGCCGGACGAAGATCGCGCGTTCCATCAGAACAACACCGATCGGTAGGTGCCGGCCCGCTGCATGCCGATCGCCTCGTAGAGGCGGATCGCGGCCGGGTTGTCGGCACGGACGAAGAGGCAGACGCGAGGGACGCGCCCCAGCAGGAGGCGAACGAGGTCGCGCAGCGCTCTCTGGGCGTTCCCGCGCCCGCGGGCCTCCGGGTCGACCCAGACCTGCTGGAGCTGGACGGCATGCGGAGTCCATGCGGAGGCTTCGGCCTTGAAGAGGATCGTCCCGTTCTCCAGCCAGACCCAGGAACGCCGGTCGTCGATCTGCTGGAGCGTTCGGCGTCGGAATCCCTCGGCGCCGCTCGCAAGCGGATCGAGCCCCAACTCGCCCTCGTGCGTGGCCGCGCAGGCGGGGAGCAGCACGTCGAGGTCTGCCCTGGTCGCCTCGCGGATCGCGGTTCCACCCGGCGCGGGCGCGTCGGCGATCGAGAAGACCGGCTGGCCGGGACGGTCGTCGCGGGGCGTGGGCATCCGAGCCTCGGCCGCCGCCCAGAGGTCAGAGACAGCCGCCTCGCTCCCGATCAGCATCTTCGGCCGCGCCGCCGCGGCGAGGTCGGCGAACACCTCGCAGCCCCGACCTGAGGGAACCAGGTTGGCTCCGACGTGGCACAGAGCGCGCACGTTCGCTCCCTCGAGTGCCGCGACCAGCCGCCCCGGCCCTCTCCGGGCGGCTTCCTCGAGGTACACGCGCTCGATCGGATCGTCGGCGCAGAACGCCAGGACCTGCTCCCTGCTCGGCTCTACGAGTCCTCTCGTGCCTGCAACCATCAAACCCTTTACGGTGGTGTTTGACTTCGCTACTCTTCGGACATGCTGCCCGATCCCGGCGACCGAGAGCCTGCACCGGAGCCTATGCGCATGGTTCAGGCGTTCGTAAACACGGTCGACGTCGAGAATGGCGTGGAGGAGCTGACGGGACCCAAGGAGCTCCAGGATGTGCTGGTTCGGATCGGCGCCCTCGAGGAAGGCTCGCCGGCGCTGTCCGTGGCCGACGTTCGGCGGGCGCTCGCCGTGCGCGAGGCTCTGCGCTCCCTCCTCCACGCGAATGTCGGCCTCGCTCCGGACCCGAAAGCCTTCGACGTGCTCGATGACGCCTGCTCGACCGTCTCCCTCGGAGTGCGCTTCGGCCGGGACGCGTCTGCCAGGCTTGACACGGACGCATCCACCCTCGATGACGCGCTTGGCCGGATCCTCGCGATCGTGTACTCGTCCATGGTCGCCGGTACCTGGGCCCGCCTGAAGGCGTGCCCGCGGGATGTCTGCGGCTGGATCTTCTACGAC
>JBKJWJ010000063.1:0-3398 GCA_046716905.1 Gaiellaceae bacterium | reverse complement strand
GAGCTCACCGCCGATCGTGCCGCGCCGGGGCGACGCACCGAAGACGGCCACCGAGCGCGGCTCGAAGAACGGCCGCAGTGAGGCGGCGACGGCGGCGTGATCGCGGGCCGCAACGCGTGCGGCGTAGGCGGCGGTCGTCGCGATCGGGAACGTGACTTCCACGACTCCGCCCGAGAGCGTCCTCGACAGGCTGAAGCCGGCCTCGGAGAAGACGCGCAGAATCGGCCGGTTCTCCGCGATGACCTAGGCGACAAAACGGGTTATACATAGCTCGGCGGCTTGCGCGGCGAGTTGCTCGAGCAGACGCGGGCCATGCCGCGCCCCTGGTAGCCGTCGGCGACGACGAAGGCGACCTCGGCTACCTCCCGGTCGCGCAAGCGCACGTAGCTGGCGAGAGTGACGACACGCTCACCGTCGTCCGTGGCGACGGCCCCGATCAGCGCACCACGCTCCACCCAGTCAGGCTCGAGGTCTGGCGCAACGAGATCAGCGTCGACGGACGGATGCCCGTGAAAGCGCCGATAGAGGCTCAGGTCGGAGAGCTCGGCGAAGAAGCGAACGAGAGCGTCGGCGTTATCCCGGGCCGGCGGGCGCAGGCGGAGCGTGCTGCCGTCGCGCAGGATGACGTCGACGACAGCTGTGCTCTCTTCGGTGGCGTGCGTCAGGACCGCCATGGTGCTAGTGCGACATCGTCCCGGGCGGGTTGCCGACCTTGAGCAGGCCCACCTGGCCGAGGTCGACGTGTGCGAACGCATGGCTGACGAAGGGGTAGAGACCCTCCTTTTCGAGCTTGACGTCGAAGACGCCGGCTCCTCCCGCCGGAACGGCGACCGTCTGGACGCCGTTCTGCGGCGGGTTGGTCAGGTCGGCGTTGACCCAGGCGCGGTCGAGCATCCCGCCGACGACGTGGAAGTTCGTGTCGAGCGTCGGGCCGGCGGCAACGACGTAGAAGCGGGTCGTGTCACCTACCTTGGCGGTCAGCGGGTGGTTGACGTACTGGTTGGCGTAGCCGTTGAAGGTCGTCCAGTCCGGCATCATCGCGCGGGCCTTGCCCATGTCCAGCGACGCTGCTTTCGTGATTCCGTCACCGTTCAAGTACCACTCGCTGGCGACGAGGACGTACTCCTTGTCGACCTTCGGTAGGGGCTTCGCCGGATCGACCACGATGGCGCCGTACATGCCGTTTGCGATGTGGGCAAGCACCGGCTTGGTGCCGCAGTGGTACATGAAGACACCGGGATCTGCCGCTTTGAAGCGGAACGTGAACGACTCGCCCGGCTTCACGTCCTTGAAGGCCACGTTCGGCGCGATTCGAGCGGCGTGGAAGTCGATCGAGTGCGGGATGGCGCCGCCGTTCTTCAGCGTCATCTCGACCGTCTGCCCCTCACGGACATGGACGATAGGACCGGGAGCGCCGTGGCCGTCGAAGGCCCAGGTGTTGTACTTGACGCCCGGCGCGATCTCGACGGTCATGTCCTTGAGCGTCATCTGCACCTTGACGAGGTCACCCGCGGGGACGGGCGGCAGCGTCGCGTCGGTCGCCTTGTGCGCCGCGGCGAGCTCGGTCGCGTTCTGCGGCACGACGCCGGCGAAGCTGTTCAGCGGCAGCGCCGTGTTGTGACCGGCTGCCTCGGTTTCCGCGGCAGCAGGTGTCGCCGCGGCGGCGTCGCGGGATTCGCGCGAGTCGGCCCACATGAGGAGTGCGAAGAAGCCGACGACGGCCACCATCAAACCGAGGAGCACCGTCGCGACCATCCAAAAGGCGCCCAGGTTGGTCTCGGGGACACGGGGAGCGTGGTACTGGGGGGTGGAATATGAGGCCATTGTCGCTTCTCCTTCGATTTCGAGGTCTGATCCAAGGTACGACGCGGAACGTGTTTCAGCCCCCTGGGCCGACCGCAGACCGATCAGCACATGGCCGCAGACTTTGTTGCGGGTTTCCCGCAACCCTGCTCTCAGGCGAGCAGCAGCGCTTCAAAGACGAGCATCGTCACCGTCGAGCCGACAAGCGCCCCGGCCACCGCCCGTCTCGAGCTCGCTCGCAGGGCCTCAGGGATCACCTGGGCGACGACCATCCAGATCATCGCGCCGCCTGCGAAGCCGAGACCGAGCGGGACGAGACCGTCGAAGAACGCGACGAAGGCGAACGCCGGGAGAGCGACCAGTGGCTGCGGCAGACTCGAGAAGACGCTCCAGCCGGCGGCATGGAGAACGCGCACGCCGGCCGGAACCAGGACGAGGCAGATCGCGAGGCCCTCGGGGATATTGTGGATTGCGATGGCGAGCGCCGTGACGAGGCCAAGCGACTCGCCGCCGCCGAACGAGACGCCGACGCCGACGCCCTCGGCAAAGGAATGCACTGTCATTACGCCGACGAGCAGCATCGCCTTGCGGGCATCGGCGCCGACTAGGACCGCAAAGTGAGCGTTGGGTCGCGCGGCGATCAGCCGCGAGGCGAAGGCGACAAACATGACGCCGACAACGATCCCCGCCACCGTTAGCAGCCCGTCGGCGCCAGCGCCTTCGTAGAACAAGAGGCAGCTTGCCGCGATCATGAACCCAGCCGCGAGTGCATCGGCGACTCCGATAGCGGAGCGTGCGAGGCGCGATACAAAGAGGAATGGCGCTGCGCCGAGCCCTGTCGCCAGAGCCGTGACCAGCGCCGCGACTACGACGACCGTTGCGCTCACCTCGGGGGTCATCACTCAACTCGTCCTAGCAAACGCCGAGGGCGGCCGGAGCCGCCCTCGGGTCGGGACACGAGAAGTGCTTTAGCCGATTGCGGCGGCCGGTCGCGGCTTGACCGTGCTCGGAGCCGTAGCCGCCTCGGGTGCCACCTCGCGGGCGCGGAGCGCGCCACCGAGTGTCAGCACGATGAAGCCGATGCCGGCCAAGAGGAGCGCGATTCCGACGACGATCCCGAACAGGGCCATCTGCTCGGCCATGTAGCTCATGTTCAACGCGGTCGAGAGGCCCGTGGCCGTGACCCAGGTGTTACGGGCCGAGTTCGACACCGGGCTCCCGGTCTCGTCCTTGAGGGCTGCCGACTCGTCGCTGGTTCCGGCCAGGTTCTTCGGGTCGTCAGCGGAGACGAACCGTCCCATCTGCGCGTAGGTCAGGCCGCCCGATGCCTCGAGAGCATGCTCGCGGATGACCAGCGCGAACGCGCGTGCCTGGGTCCCGTTCGTGACCGGCTCGCCGGCCCACTGGGACGCGTGCTTGGCAACTGCCGGATCGTCGGCGGCGCCGAAGACGATCTGCTCCTGCTTGATGCTGTCGCGTACCGTCGTGCGGCCGTCGACGCCCATGTAGATCGCTGCGATGCCGAATGCGATCAGTACTGCCCCGGCGATCACGCCACCGATCTGGAATGGCTTTCTCATCTCGTGCCTCCTTGC
>JBKJWJ010000062.1:0-3205 GCA_046716905.1 Gaiellaceae bacterium | reverse complement strand
GTGGATCAGGCGTGGATCGGCTTCAGCGACCGGCCGGCGTACTCCGACGCTCAGGCGCTCGCGCACAAGATCACCGAGCTCTACTCGGACGGTGAGGTCGACAGCGTGGTGATCGTCTACAACCACTTCGAGTCGCCGCTCGTGCAGCGCGTTGTCGAGCAGGAGGTCCTTCCGATCCCCGAGCACGTCCTCGACGCAGCAGACGAGGCTCACGAGCGAGCGCTCTCCGGAGACTTCATCTACGAGCCCGAGCCGGAGCAGATTCTCGATCGCCTGCTGCCCGTTTACGTCGAGACCGAGCTCTATCGGGCGCTGCTCGAGTCCGCCGCCTCCGAGCAGGGAGCCCGGATGACCGCGATGCGCAACGCATCGAAGAACGCGGCGGAGCTGATCGACAGCCTCACGCTCGCGATGAACCGGGCCCGCCAGGCCGAGATCACGCAGGAGATCCTCGAGGTCGTTGCGGGCGCGGACGCGCTCACGAACTGAGGCGCCGGCAGTCGAGAGCTAACAAGCTCGTCGGGCGATCGTCAGAACTGATCAGACGGTCGACCCCCGGCCGTTATGCTTCCACTTCCGAATGGCGCACAAAGAAAAAGGCCGAGAAGTTCTCTCCGCCGGCGCGGGCCTCGCAGCCGAGGTCGCACTCGAGAGCGGCGGGCAGCTGGGCGAGATGCAAGGAGTTCGCGCTCGCGGCTACTGGGAGCAGGTGTGGATCCGCTTCCGCAAGGACAAAGTCGCGATCGCGAGCGGCTTCGTCATCCTGCTGCTCATCCTCGCCGCCTTCCCCGGCGCACCACTCGCCGAAAGAGCGCTCGGCCACGGTCCGGACGACATCCACCCGTCGCCCGGCGTCGGCGTGGATCAAAACCTCGTTCCGGTCGGCCCGATGACCCGCACGAAGGACTTCAATGTCGAGACCGGCAAGGAAGAGGATCTTCTCTTCATCCTGGGGACCGCGGACACGCTGGGCCGGGACGAGCTCCTGCGACTGATGTACGGCGCCAGAGTCTCGCTCGAGGTGGCGATCGGCGCGACCTTCCTCTCCATGCTCATCGGCGTGCTCCTCGGAGCGACAGCCGGCTACTTCCGAGGCTGGATCGATGCGCTGATCTCCCGTTTGACCGAGATCGTGATGGCCTTCCCGCTCCTGTTATTCGTGATCGCCCTGGCCGCCACGGTCGGCGACCGGTTGCAGGACATCACGTTCGGCGGGCTCTTACCCAACGGCGTGCTGATGCTCGTGCTCGTCGGCGGTGTGTTCGGCTGGTTCTATCCGGCCCGGATCATCCGAGCCCAGGTGCTGTCGCTGCGCGAGAAGGAATTCATCGAGGCTGCTCAAATGGTCGGCTCGAGCGACTGGCGCATCATCCGGTCGCATTTGCTGCCCCACCTGGTTGCGCCGATCATCGTCTACTCGACCCTGATCGTCGCGCAGTTCGTGCTCTTCGAGGCCGGGCTCTCGTTCCTTGGCGTCGGCATCAAGCTGCCGACGGCAAGCTGGGGCGCGCTGCTCTCTACGGCGCCCGATTTCTATCTCCAGCAGCCCTGGCTGATGGTCTGGCCGGGAGCCGCCGTGCTCATCACGACCCTTTCGTTCAACTTGCTCGGCGACGGCCTCCGGGATGCCTTCGATCCACGTGGGTCGGCTCACTAGCGCGAGTTAGCGCGACCTCCTGATCACCCGCTAACTAACTCTGATCAGCGCCGTCTCATCGGACGGGACGCATGTGCGTCCTGGGCCGATGCCGACCGCTTGTATCGGTTCGAAAAGCGGAAAGGAGTCTCATGCACAGACGACTCATGCTCTCGGTCACGATGCTCTTGGTTGGAGCCGGCCTGTTGGCGGCGTCCGCAGTTGCGGGCCCGTCCTCAAGCGCTGCTCCCCAGGCATCCGGTGCCTCAGAGGCAAGAGTCGGCGGTACGTTGAAGCACAGCCTGAGCGTCGACATCGACTACGTCGATCCCGCTCTCGCGTACTACGTGCCGTCGTGGACGATCCAGTACTCGACCTGCTCGATGCTCCTGAACTACCCGCATGCGCCGGCCCCCCGTGGGTCGCGGCTCGTGCCTGAGGTAGCGAAGGGGTTCCCGCGCATCTCGAAAAACGGCCTGAACTACACGTTCACGGTCAAGAACACGTTCCGGCTCAGCAACGGGCAGCGGATCACGTCGCGCAACTTCGCGTATGCGATCAACCGTGCTCTCCAGAAGAAGATGGCCTCACCGGCCCAGCCGTTCATCGAGGACATCGCAGGCGCCAAGGCCGTCATCAACGGCACCGCGTCGCGCGCTTCCGGCGTCTCGACTCCGAATGCATCGACGCTTAAGCTTCGGATGGCGAAGCGGGCTCCCGACCTGCTGGCGCGGCTCGCGATGCCGTTCTTCTGCGGCATCCCGACCAACCTGCCGATCAACCCGGACGGCATCTCGGCGCCTGTCGTTGGTTCTGGTCCGTACTTCATCAAGGAGTGGACCCAGAAACGGCGCATCGTGCTGGCGCGGAACAAGTTCTACCGCGGACCTGCTCCGCACAACGTCAACGGCGTTGAGATCGACGTAGGTCTCCCGCTCGAGACGATCAAGCTCAACATCGACCGCGGCGCCACGGACACGGGTGACATCCCGCCCGCAGCGCACGCAGAGCTCGGTCGGCGATACGGCGTCAAGAAGGGTTCGCCGGGTCGTTACTTCGCGAACGCCGCACCGACGATCCTGTACCTCGCGATGAACCATGAGCGGAAGCTCTTCGGGTCACCGTCCGGTGGCCAGCACAGCACGTCGGGCAACGTCCGGCTCAAGAAAGCTGTGAACTTCGCGATCGATCGTCAGGCGATGCTCACGCAGCGTGGTGCGTATGCAGGCACCACGAACGACCAGTACATGCCGCCGAGCATGCGCGGCTTCAGGAACGTCGCCATCTACCCGCGGCGCCCGAATCTGAGCCAGGCGAGAGCTCTCTCGAATGGCCAGCAGCGCGGCGGCGACGGCGTGTTCTACTGCTCGAACAGGGCTCCGGCCCCCGCGATCTGTCAGATCGTGCAGGCGAACGTGCGGAACATCGGCTTGAACATGGATATCAAGCTGTTCCCGCGGGCGACCCAGTTCGAGCTCGCCGGACGGCGTGGTGAGCCGTTCGATCTGACCCTCGAGGGTTGGCACATGGACTACTTCGATCCGTACGACTTCATCTTCCTCGTCGACG